>CAXNKI010000086.1:0-6164 GCA_964202645.1 Alphaproteobacteria bacterium
TCGACATCTCGGAATTCGTTACATACCCCGTCAAGAATGGCGAGGCCGTGAGCCCGCGCCGCTGCGACTGCCAGGGTCAACACCGGCAGGAACGGCGTGCGCTCCGGCGTCAGGCGCGCGCGCATTTCCTTGGCGAGATCGTTGACCCCCATAACCCACAGCGACAACCGGGTGGTGGTGGCCATGGCGGCGATTGCGTCCAGCTGCGGGATACAGCGGCAGGTCTCGATCATCGCCCACAGCTGCATGGATGCAGGCGCGGCGGCCAGTGCAGCTTGACAGGCGGCGATATCCTGAGGGGAAGAAATCTTAGGCACCAGCACGGCATCGGCGCCCGAAGCGGCGATGGCGGCAAGGTCGTCCATGCCCCATTCGGTATCGAGGCCATTAGCCCGGATCGCTACTTCGCGGCTCCCGAAGCCGCCTTCCTTCACAGCCGCCAGCGCCGCCGCGCGCGCTTCCACCTTGAGCTCGGGTGCGACCGAATCCTCAAGATCGATGATGACGATGTCCGTCGGCAGGCTGCGCGCCTTGGCAATTGCCTTGGCATTTGTGGCGGGAAAATAGAGTGCGCTGCGGCGCGGCCGATTCAGGATGCTCATGGCTTGCGCAACTGCTCTATTTTGAGAAAGCAAGCCAACAAAAGTTGAGGCAGCATCCTTTGACCGGCCTGCGGAACGTGACTGGCGGCGCCTTGGCGTCAGCGGCAGGCCTGGTTGCCTGCGGCGGCGACAGCGACGAAGGCGATGGACTGGCCGGGCACTGCAAGGCCGGAAGCTGCTTCCGCGCCCGCCAGCCCGGTCAGCCCGCCTCGGTCGTCAAGCCCCGGCGCTGCCTCATTGATCCGGACCTCGCGGGTGTCGAGCGGCTGTCCGGTCATGACCCAGGCGCGTGCCCGGCTGCCAGTAGAGATCTGTTGTGGCGCGCTACCAGTGTTGATCGCGACCAGACCGACGCCGCCTCTGCCGCTGGGCAGGCAGTGTGCAAACAGGCGCAAGTCAGGTGAATGCGAGGCGGGCGCGGCGAGCACAGTCGTGCCCATGGTCCGCTTCCACAACACGGCAGCCCAGTAATTCGGACGCGCCGCGCCGGTATCCTGGTCGATCATGCCATAGTCGGAAGCCGCAAGCGTATTGTGCGCGATTACCTGGATGCCCTTTTGTGCCAGTGCGCCTCGCTGGTTGATGAAGCGGAAGCTGTCGAGGAAGGTCGCGGCCCATGGCGATCCGCCGCAGGCTGCTTGCGCCGTTTCGTTCAGCCACAGCGGCTTTCCGGGCTCGTAGCGGTCGCGCAGAGCGCCATAGAACGCTGCGTCGATTAAGGTGCGATCGAGCCACTCGGCGCCGAGTGCTTTGTCCTTCAGACTTGGAGGCGATCCGCAGCGCTGCGATACACTGCCGTAATAGTGGTAGGAGACGATATCGAGGCTACCGGGATTGGCAGCCATCAGGTCGCCAGACTGGAGAAAGCCCATCGCCTCGCTTTGTGCGGTGTGCTTCATCATCGTGCCCTCCGCAGTGCCACCCGGCCCGGTCAGCTTCATGCCCGGCGCGGCCCTGGCAGCCCAGGCCTTGTAAATGCGGAAATCGCGGCCGAAGTCGGCGACGGTGTATCCCTTGGGGAAAGCCCCGTGGGTGGGAATGGTCGGCTCGTTGAACAGTTCGGCTGAGTGGATCTCGCCGCCAGCCTCGCGGGTGAGGTCGATCAGGCGTTGCGCCTGTTCGGGGTTCCAGCTGCCATCGGCATTGCGTGCGCCGGCGCTTGCGGGAAAGCTGGTGACAATTTCCGCATCTACTGCCTTGGCAAACGCAACCACGCCGCGCCACTGGTCGCGGGTGAGCACCTGGTTGAAGCCAGGAGGCGGGGCAGTGATCGCCTCGCCCTCGGCGGGCAGATAGGTGCTGTTTGCCCAGGTCCCGGAGACGCGCAGATAGGAAGGGCCGAGGTGCTTCGCCATCGCGCGCAGCCACGGATTGGCGAGGTTCGTCGGCGGGCGCATGCGGTACATCTCGCCCGCAGCTCCGCCATAAGGCGCCCAGAAGCGCCCGCCTGTCACTTCGACCATCTCGACATTGTAGGAGAGATAACGCGCATCGATTTCGGCAATGCGGGGCAGGGCGGCAAGACCCGAACCCGGCTCGGACGGCGTGGTTGCGCAGCCTGCAAGCGCCAGCGCGGCGGCTGCGATCAGGGCTTTTTCGGGCATGTCTCTCACCAGTTCCACATCGTGCCGTCTTCCAGCCGGGCGACCGGCAGGAAGGCGCGTTTATAGGGATATTTCGCGGCCAATTGCTCGTCGATGTCGACGCCATGGCCGGGGCTTTCGCCGCAGTTCAAGTGGCCGTCCGCGAAGCTGTAGTCGTGCGGGAAGACCGCGTCGGTCTCTTCGCTGTGGCGCATATATTCCTGGATCCCGAAATTGGGCACCCATGTATCGAAGTGCAGCGCGCAGCCCATGGTGACGGGCGAAAGGTCGGTCGCGCCGTGGCAGCCGGTGCGGATCTGATAGAGCGCGGCAAGATCGGCGATCCGCCGCAGATGGCTGATCCCGCCAGCGCCCAGCACGGTGCAGCGGATATAGTCGATCAGCTGGTTCTGGATCAGCTCCTTTGCGTCCCAGATTGTGTTGAACACTTCGCCGACGGCAAGGGGCGTTGTGGTGTGCTGGCGGACCTGTTTGAATGCTTCCTGGTTTTCCGCCGGGGTGCAGTCTTCCAGCCAGAACAGGCGAAATGGCTCCAGCGCCTTGCCGAGCTGCGCGGCTTCGTTAGGGGTGTAGCGGTGGTGCCCGTCGTGCAGCAGATGATGATCGAAGCCATAGGTTTCGCGCAGCTTCTCGAACAGCTTGGGCACATGGTTCAGTGCTTTGGCGGTATCCCAGCCAGTGACCGAAGGCAGTTCGGCATCGGCTGGCTCGTAGTGGAGCGTGCCACGCCCCACGCCATAGGCATCCTTGACGCCGGGCACGCCGCTCTGCGCGCGAATTGCCTTGTAGCCCATGTCGATATAGCGACCGACCGCGTCGACCGTCTCTGAAATGTCGGCGCCGTTGGCGTGGCCATAGACCATGACCCGTTCGCGGCTTTTGCCGCCGAGCAGCTGGTAGAGCGGCATGCCGGCCATCTTCGCCTTGATGTCCCACAGCGCCATATCGACCGCCGCGATTGCCCGCATGGTCACCGGGCCCCGCCGCCAGTAGGCGCCGCGATAAAGGTATTGCCAGATATCCTCGATCCGGTGCGGGTCCATGCCCACCAGGCAGGGGATGACATGTTCCTCAAGATAGGCGACGACTGACAGCTCGCGCCCGTTGAGCGTAGCATCGCCAATGCCGTAAACCCCCTGATCGGTCTCGATCTTCAGCGTGACGAAGTTGCGCCCCGGGCAGGTGACGATGACGCGGGCGGCGGTAATCTTCATGGTCGCTTCGGTGTCCCGGGTGGGTTATGGAATCGGGCTTGACGGTGCTGGCACCGCCTGTCACTCCGGCCATATTGGTCAGGCCAATAGAAAGCAAGATGAAGATGGCGGGTGCAAGCAGGAATGACCGGCTCTATCAGGAACTTGCCCGCGTGCTGATCGCCGAACTCTTGGCAGGCACCTGGCCGCTGGGCAGCCGGTTGCCGGCAGAGCGCGAACTGGCGGTGCAATATGGTGTAAGCCGGCCCACCGTGCGCGAGGCGATAATCGCGTTGGAAGTGCAGGGGCTGGTCGAAGTGCGGATTGGCTCTGGCGCTTATGTTTTGCGCATTCCGGGCGTGGACGATGTGCCCGGCTTCAACATTTCCGCTTTCGAGCTGACCGAGGCGCGGCTGCTGTTCGAAGGCGAGGCCGCGGCGCTTGCCGCTGTTCAGGTGACCGACGCGGAGCTCGCCGAAATCGGTGCACTAGTGGATGCCATCGCGGCCGAGAACCTCGACCCGGCAGGCAATGACAAAGCGGACCGCGCCTTTCATCTCGCCATTGCCCGTGCGACCCGCAATGCCGCTGTCAGCGAAACCATCGAGAACCTCTGGTCGCTGCGTTACACTTCGCCTGAAGCATCGCTACTTCATGCCAAAGCGCGCAGTGCGAATATCAAGCCGGTGGTGGATGAACACACTGCCGTGTTCGCCGCGCTGAAGGCGCGCGATCCTGACGCCGCGCGCGCAGCGATGCGCGCGCACCTTGCCGCCGTGCTTGATAGCCTGCTGTTCGCGACCGATAGCGGTGCAGCCAGCGAAATGCGCGGGCGCTATTCCAGCGCCTCGGGCTGACCCGCGATGCCGCGCCCGCTCGTTCTCCATCCCGACCGCCTGCTGCCTGCCGACCCGGCCGTGCGCAGCATCGCGCGTGCACTTTATGCTGATGTCGTCGGCCTGCCGATCATCAGCCCGCACGGCCATACCGATCCGGCCTGGTTCGCGCTGAACCAGCCATTCGCCGATGCCGCCGACTTGCTGCTGACCCCCGATCACTATGTCTTCCGGATGCTCTATTCGCAGGGCGTGGCGCTCGAGGCGCTGGGGATCGGCGGCGCAGCAGCCGACCCGCGCGCCGCCTGGCGGCTGCTGGCGGAGCACTGGCACCTGTTTCGCGGAACGCCGTCGCGGCTCTGGCTTGACTGGGTCTTTGCCGAAGCTTTTGGCCTCGACGTGCAGCTGGAGGCGGAGACTTCCGACTTCTATTTCGACACGATAACAGAAGCGCTGGCGACCGAAGCCTTCCGCCCGCGCGCGCTGTTTGACCGCTTCAATATCGAAGTTATCGCGACGACCGAAAGCCCGCTCGACAGCCTTGAGCATCACGGCGGCATTGCGGCCGAAAACGCCCGGCCCGGCGGCTGGCAGGGCAGGGTGGTGACTGCCTACCGCCCCGATCCGGTGGTGGATCCCGAGTTTGAGGGGTTTCGCGGAAATCTCGACCGGTTGTCAGTCCTAACCGGTGAAGACTGCCTTTCATGGCCGGGGTATCTCGCCGCGCACCGCAAGCGCCGGGCTTTCTTTGCCAACATGGGCGCGACTTCGACCGATCATGGCCACCCCACAGCACAGACCGCCGACCTGTCTGCCGGTGAGGCGGAGGCTTTGTTCCGCAAGGTCAGCGCCGGGCAATTCACAGCCGCCGACGCGGAGCTTTTCCGCGCGCAGATGCTCACTGAAATGGCAGCAATGAGCCTTGCCGATGGGCTGGTGATGCAGATCCATCCGGGCAGCTTCCGCAACCACAATGCGGCGGTGTTCGCAGCGCTGGGCCGCGACAAAGGCGCGGATATCCCGAGCCGCACCGAATATGTGCGGGCACTCAAACCCCTTCTCGATCGCTTCGGCAACGAACCGGGGCTGTCGATCATCCTCTTCACGCTCGACGAGAGCACCTATGCCCGTGAACTCGCGCCGCTGGCAGGCCACTATCCCTGCCTCAAGCTCGGCCCGGCATGGTGGTTTCATGACAGCCCCGAAGGTATGCGCCGCTTCCGCCGCGCCACCACCGAGACCGCTGGGTTTTACAACACTGTCGGCTTCAACGACGACACCCGCGCTTTCATGTCGATCCCGGCTCGGCATGATGTGGCACGGCGGATCGATTGCGGGTTCTTGGCCGAACTGGTGGCCGAACATCGGATGGAGGATTGGGAAGCCGCCGAGTTGGCGCGGGACCTGGCCTACAACCTCGCGAAGCAGGCTTACCGACTGTGAACGACAATGTGCGGCTCTCGCCGTTTTCGCTGGATATGTTCCCGCCAGCGGAGGCGGAGCGCTTCAGCTATGACCGCGATGCCCAGGCCCTCGGCATTGTCCATTTCGGCATTGGCGCGTTCCACCGCGCACATCAGGCCTGGTATACCGACGCCGCGATGTCGGCAGGGGACCGTGACTGGATGATCGCCGGGGTGTCGCTGCGCTCGGGCGCAGTGGCCCATGCGATGAACCCGCAGGAAGGACTCTACACTGTCACCGAGCGCTCGGCGGGTGGCGGGACGACGCGGATCGTCGGCGCGGTGCGCGAGGTGCTGGTGGCCAGCCACGAGGCCGCAGCAGTGGTCGCCGCGCTGGCTACGCCATCGGTCCATATTGCGAGTCTGACGATCACCGAGAAGGGTTATTGCCGCAGCGCCACTGGTGCGCTCGATCCGGCGCTGGCCAGCGAGGACAGCGTCTATGCCTTCCTGGCCGCAGGCTTGC
>CAXNKI010000087.1:0-6163 GCA_964202645.1 Alphaproteobacteria bacterium
ACTAGAGGCACGCCAGCCAGGCAATTGGCGCCCACAGGAGTGTAGCTCAGCTGGTAGAGCATCGGTCTCCAAAACCGAGTGCCGGGGGTTCGAATCCCTCCACTCCTGCCAGGCGGCCCATGGCGCTGGCCCGGGCGCTTACCCCCCGAAACTGTAATCCGGTAGCGAGACGAATGCCTTCTTCAGGGCCTCGCCCCAGCCTGACGAGATTGCCTTGAAATAGGGGTTGTCGGCGGTGATGCGCTTTTCGTGGAGCGGCATGAAGCGGTCGCGCTCCAGCACCAGCAGGTCGAGTGGCAGGCCGACCGAGAGGTTGGCTTTGAGCGTCGAATCGAAGCTGACCATCATCAGCTTGACCGCGCTTTCAAAGTTCATCGTGCGGTCATAGCCGCGCAGCAGGATCGGCCGGCCGTATTTGGTCTCGCCAATCTGGAAGAACGGCGTGTCGAAGCTCGCCTCGATGAAATTGCCTTCGGGATAGACCAGAAACAGGCGCGGCTGCATGCCCTGGATCTGCCCGGCGACGATCATCGTTGCGGTGAACTGGGCGCTGCCGGTCTGGCCACTTTCGACTGTCTGGGCGAGGATCGTGTCGTTGAGCAGCTTGCCCACCAGTCCGGCCACCTGAAACATGGTCGGCGCCTCGAGCAACGAATTGTGGCGTTCGGCCGGGGTCTTGCCGCGCTCTTCAAGCTGGCTGATCACCGACTGGGTGGTGGCGAGATTGCCCGCGGCCATCACCGCGATGACGCGCTCGCCCTCGACTTCCCAGTGGTTCATCTTGCGAAACACCGAGATGTTGTCGACGCCCGAATTGGTCCGGGTGTCGCTCATCAGGACCAGGCCCCGGTCCAGCATCATGCCCACGCAATATGTCACTCGAAACGTCCCCTCTGGCGTCGAATCGCGCGGCTACTGCTCGGCTATTTGCTGCTCGACGGCAAGGCTCACGGTCAGCGCACTGTCGCCGGTGCCATAGGTTATCCCCGTCACAGGCGCGGCCTCGCGGTAATCGCAGCCGGAGGCGATGCGGACATAGCGGGCATCGGCGGAGATAACGTTCGATACGTCGAAGGCGACCCAGCCCAGCCCATCGACAAAGGCTTCGGCCCAGGCGTGCCCCGCCTCCTGATCAATGCGGTCATCCATCATCAGATAGCCGCTGACATAGCGCGCCGGAATGCCGAAAGTGCGCGCCAGGCCGATGAAGATGTGCGCGTGATCCTGGCAGACCCCGTGCCCCGCCGCCATCGCCGCCTCGGCCGTGGTTTCGGCATCGGTAAAGCCGATTTCATAGGCGACGGCATCGTGGATGTGCTGCGACAGGTTGTGGAGCAGCGCCAGCCGGTCGCCGCCATCCCCACTGCCGCCTAGCCGCGCGGCCAGCGCGCGCATTTTCGGGCCCGGCGCGGTGAGCGGGGTCTGGCTGCGGAAGCACCACAAGGGCATGAAGCCGGAATGGTGGCCGATCACGCCCGATTTGTTGCTCGTCGACACCCGCCCGGTGCAAGTGATCTTCACGGCCTCAACACCCGGATCGACCGAAACCAGCGCGGTGTGGTTGCAGTGCTGATCGTCATATTCGACTTCCAGCCGCGCGCCCTCAAGCTCCATGTGCCATTCGATCACTGACTGGCCGTGGGTTGATTTGGGGCGCAGCCGCAGCCGTTGCAGCCCGTGGGAGGCAGGCGTGCCGAAACGGTATTGGGTGGTGTGACGGATCGAGAGTTGCATCAGGCGGTAAACCGGTAGTCGTGGGCGATGGCATCGGCAATCGCGCGGGTTCCGGCGATCACTGCGATGATGGTCTCGTGCAGGCCGAATTCGAAAATGCGTTCGGGCGTCGCAGTCTGCAGCCGCGCGCCGGCATCGCGTACCATGTCGTGGGCCGGGGTCACTTCGCCATATTCGCGGGCCAGGCTCGCCATGTTGCTGTTCAGCTTGTCGAAGCAGAACCGCAGGGAGCGCGGGAAGCGGCCATCGAGGATGATGAATTCGGCGATCCCGCGTGCGTCCATCTGGCCTGCGTTGAGCCAGCGATAGGCGCGCTCGCCCGCCACCGAGCGCAGCACGGTCTCCCACTGGGTGTTGTCGAGCGTTGAACCGACCCAGGACACTGATGGCAGCAACACGTGATACTTGACGTCGAGGATGCGCGCGGTGTTGTCGGCGCGTTCGAGGAAAGTGCCGACGCGGGCGAAATTGAAGATCTCGTTGCGCAGCATGGTGCCGTCCATTGCGCCGCGCACCTGGGTGGTCTGCCGGCGGATCGCGGCGAGCACTTCGCCCAGGTTGGTCGCCTTGACCGGCCGCGCCAGCAGGTCGCTCAGCACCATCCAGCCTTCGTTGGTCGCTTCCCAGACCTCGCGGGTGATCGCGGTGCGCACGGTGCGTGCATTGGTCCGCGCGCCCTCGAACATCGCCAGCACAGAGCCGGGATTGCCGGGATCGCGCAGGATGAAATTGGTAACTGCCGGCCCGGTTGATTCGCCGTGCTTGAGGTCAAACTTCGCGTCGAGCCCGGTGGTGACAAGCACCGATCGCCATTCGTCACGCGCCGCGACCTGCCCCTTGGTCAGCGCCAGCCGAAAGCCCGCGTCTAGCAGGCGCGCGGTATTTTCTGCGCGTTCGAGGTAGCGCATCATCCAGAATATGCCGTTGGCAGTGCGGCCCAACATACGCGTTAGTCCTCCAGCACCCAGCTGTCCTTGGTGCCCCCGCCTTGCGACGAATTGACCACCAGTGAGCCTGCCTTGAGCGCCACCCGGGTGAGGCCGCCAGGGGTGATGTCGATTCCGTTCGGCGAAACCAGCACGAAGGGCCTGAGGTCCACATGGCGCGGCGCAAGGCCGGCCTTGGTCAGGATCGGCACGGTCGACAGCGCCAGTGTCGGCTGGGCAATATAGTTTTCCGGATTTGCGCGGAGCTTTCTGGAAAAGGCGGAAATTTCAGCTTTCGACGATGTAGGCCCGATCAGCATGCCATAGCCGCCCGAGCCATGCACTTCCTTGACCACCAGCTCGGCGAGGTTTTCCAGCACATAGGCGAGCGCATCAGCCTCGGCACAGCGCCAGGTCGGAACATTGCCGAGCAGCGGCTTCTCGCCGGTATAGAACTCGATGATCTCGGGCATGTAGCTGTAGATCGCCTTGTCGTCAGCGATGCCGGTGCCCGGCGCATTGGCGATGGTAATGCCGCCGGCCCGGTAGACATCCATGATCCCCGAGATGCCCAGCACGCTGGCAGGATTGAACGACAGCGGATCGAGGAAATCGTCGTCGACCCGGCGATAGAGCACGTCGATCGGCTGGTAGCCGCGCGTCGTGCGCATGGCGACGCGGCCGTCAACCACGCGCAAATCGGCACCCTCGACCAGCTCGGCGCCCATCTGGTCCGCAAGGAAGGCATGCTCGAAATAGGCTGAATTGTAGATTCCCGGGGTCAGCACTGCGATCACCGGGCGATCGGCGTCACTGGTGAAATATTCATCCGGGGCGCAGGCCGCGAGGCTGCGCGCGAGCCGGCGCGGATAGTCCGAGACGCTGCGCACCGGTATGCGGGTGAACAACTCGGGAAACATCGCCATCATGGTTTCGCGGTTTTCGAGCATGTAAGAGACGCCCGAGGGCGTGCGGGCATTGTCTTCCAGAACGAGGAATTCATCTGGCCCGGTGCGCACCAGGTCTGTGCCGACGATGTGGGTGTAGATCCCTCCGGGCGGCTCAAACCCCACCATCTGCGGCAGGAAGGCCGGGTTGGTAGCGATCATCCGCTCGGGCAGGCGGCCGGCGCGGACAATTTCCTGGCGGTGATAGATGTCATGGAGGAAGGCGTTGATCGCGCGCACTCGCTGGGCGATCCCGCGTTCGAGCTTGCGCCATTCGGCGGCGGCGATGATGCGGGGCACGACATCGAACGGGATCAGCCGCTCCTCGCCGTCATTCGCGCCATATACGTTGAAAGTGATCCCGGTGCGGCGGAAGAAGCGCTCTGCCTCTTCGCTCTGCTGGCGCAGCCACCCCGGCTGCTGCTCGTCCAGCCATACCTGATAGTCGCGATAGGCGCTGCGCACCGTGCCATCGCCGGTGGTCATCTCGTCGAATTTAGCGCTCGAATCAGCCAGCATTCCATCTCCAGACCGACAGAGGTTGCAACAAGTGCAAGCCATTGCCAAGCACGAATGCTGCAATTGCGAAATGGGCCTATCGTGTGGGCTGTGGGCGCGCTAGAGTCGGGCAGTGACGGGGAGGCATAACAGGGCATGAGCGCGCGCGCCGCCTGGCAAGACACAATCCGCAGCCGCTGGCTGCTGGCCCCGGCGGGCCGGCGCGAGGCGCTGTGGCTGGCGGTGTCGCTCGCGCTGCTTTCGTGCCTGCCGGTGCTGGTTGCCGCCCGCCCGCAAATGACCGATTTTCCCTCGCACCTCGCGCGCTATCACGTCATGCTCGATGGCGGGGCGAGCGAGTGGCTGCAACGCTATTACGGGTTCACCTGGCGCTGGTCGGGCAATCTTGGTGCGGATCTCCTGATCTGGCCCCTGGCGAAACTCTTTGGGCTGGAAGGTGCCGCGCGGCTGATCGCCGGGATCATCCCGCCGCTTACTGGCTTATCTATGATCGCGGTCGAATGGACCTTGCGGCGGCGCATCGGCGTGGGGACGATGCTGGCTTTCGCGACGATCTGGTCGCCCGCGCTGGTGATCGGGTTTCTGAATTTCAGCATGGCTTTCGCTTTCGCGCTGCTGGCCTTCGCGCTCTGGGTGAAACTGGAAAACTGGCGTTGGCGCTGGCTCGTGATGATCCCGGCTGCATGGCTGGTCTGGCTATGCCATCTGGCCGGCTGGGGCGTGCTCGGCGTGCTGGTGTTCGGCTATGAATGGCATCGCCAGCGCAGCCTCAAGGCAGTGTTTGCGCCATGGCCGCTGGTCTTTCCCGGCCTCACGCTCCTCGTCGGCGCAGGCGGGCCGCTGGGCCTGCTTGCAAATGCAGAGAATGTTGCCCGGTTCAAGCAGTTGATCTGGCGTATGGCCTTGCGCGATCGCGACTGGACGCTCGACAGCTACAGTCTGGGCGTTCTGCTCGCGGCCTTCGCACTCGCTGCCGTGTTACGCCGCTGGGATGGGCGGCTGGCCTGGGCGGCGGTGGCTTTCGCGGCGCTGTCACTGGTCCTGCCGCGTCATCTGGGCGGGGGCGACTATACCGACTACCGGCTGATTGCCGTGGCGCTGAGCGCGGGGTGCCTGGCGATCGACTGGGCCCCGCCGCGCGTGATCCTGTGGTGTTCGGCCCTGCTCTTTGTTGTGCGCCTCGGCGTGACCGCGAACGCCTGGGCTGTCGAATCGCGCGATGTCGAGGCGATGCTGCACGCACTCGATCATGTCCCGCAAGGCGCGCATATCGCCGCCGCAGTTGCCACCGATACGGGCGCCTGGAAGACCGACACATTCCAGCATGTGCCGAGCTATGCGACTGTTCGCCGCGACGCCCTGGTCAACAGCCATTTCGCCGAGCCTGGGGTGCACATGCTGCAGATGCGCGCCAGAGGATTTGGGGGCGGGCCGGGCTTTCAGGACCCCTCGCAGCGCATTCTCCTCCCCCCCGGCGCGCGGCCTGATCTCAGCCAGTTCGCCCCGGCGCGCGGAGCTGACTACCTTTGGTATATCGGCCATGTGCCGCCATCGCATTTGCCGCCTGGCGCAGTGATCGTGCACCGCACATCGCGGAGCATCATGGCCCGTCTTGCCAAAGTGCCAGCCGGGCGCTAGATCGCGGTCAACTTCCGACATCGGAGACATCAAGCCCCTCCCGGCAAACAGGCCGGGGCGGCGCTGGACCTATGGTGGAAGACAGGAGCATTTGATGGAAGACCGCCCAGCAAAATCGCGCACCTCGCCCGGGGAATTCATGCGCCAGGTGCAGGCCGAAGCGCGCAAGGTCATCTGGCCCAGCCGCCAGGAAACCACCACGACCGCCATTTTCGTCGCGATCATGATGACTGTCCTCGCGATATTCTTCCTCGGCGTCGACACGCTGTTCGGCTGGATCGTGCAGCAGTTGCTGTCGCTCGCCTGACCTTAATTCAAGAGAGACCTATGGCCCGCTGGTATATCATTCACGCCTATTCAGGCTTCGAGAACAAGGTTCGCGATTCGATCATTTCGGAA
>CAXNKI010000088.1:0-6134 GCA_964202645.1 Alphaproteobacteria bacterium
CTTGAGTTTTGCGGCGATCAGGCGCTGCGCTTCCTGCAACGTCATGCCGAACGCCATGACAAAGGCATACGGCAGAAAGTGTTCGAGGCTGCGGTCATAATTGAACGAAACCACGGTGAGATCGTCAAGGCAGCGTTCGGCCTGCGAGCGCGGAACGCCCGACGTGATCAGGGTGGCAAGCTGGTAGAGCCAGCTCTCCTGACCTTGCAGCGGCAGATCGCCCTCGACGCGCGGGGTCAGCCGCAAGGTCGATTTGGCTTCCGCCTGACAGATGAAATGGACAATCGCCAGCTTGCCGCAAAGCAGGACGTTCTGATCATTGTTATGCTGCTCAAGCAGCGCGTCAATCGAGCCGCCCATCTTGGCTGCGGTGCGGATCCGCAGCGCGGCGGCATGCATGATCTCTTCACCCCCGCCAACGCGCGCGCCAGCCTTGGCGAGATACTGCTTCATCAGCGTGCTGTCGCGGGTCTGCAATTCTGCGCCATAGCGGGCAAAATCGAGCGCCGAAGCAATGCGGGCCACGAGTTCGGGACCACTTGGCATCTGCAACTCGCAGCTTGCCCCGGCCCCGACAACGATAACTGTCTTTGTTCTGATCATCTGCCCGCTTTGCCCTTCGGCGCTGCTCTAGCGGGGCACCCCTACCATCACGTTAACCGTCTAAATTGTCCTTGCGGAAGGCATAAGGCAGCAGCTCGGAGAGCCGCAGCTCCAGAATTTCGCTCTCGCCCGCACACCACACCAGCGGATCAGTGCCACCCTGGCTGGCCATTTCCTCAAGCATCTGGCGGCACCTGCCGCAGGGCGTAACCGGGGCACCTGCCGCTATTGCGATGCCATCTGCCCCGGGCCTGCCGCCATGAATCGCGACTGCAACCAGCGGGCTGCCTAGCCCGCCCTGCATTGCCGATCCGGCAGCGACGGTTTCGGCGCAAAGCGTCAGGCCATAGCTGGCGTTTTCAACATTGCCCGCGGCCAGCTGGCTGCCATCGGCAAATTGCAGCGCCGCGCCGACATGGAAGCCCGAATAGGGGGCATAGGCCTTTGCCGATGCCCGCCGGGCAAGATCGAGCAGTTCATCGCGCATCTGGTTCATGGCTGGACCACCACCCAGTGCAGCGGCGCGCTGCCGGCCTCGGTCTCCAGCGCGCTGTTGGCGGTCCACAAGGCCCATGGACGCCCGGCATATTCAGGCTCGAAGCGATCACGCATCAGCCACAGGTTGCGGTCAATCGCGCGGGCAATGTGGAAACGCCGCTCGAAACCCGGCGCAATCTTGAGCAGCACAGCCTTGCCGGTGTGGGTCTCGACCTCGTTGACGAAAGTCATCAGCTCGCTCTCCAGCTTGGCGTCGCTGACTTTGACCTGACATTGCTCGGTCAGCAAGTCGAGCTCAACCGCAGGAGGCAGCAGGCCTGTCTCGCGGGGCACGACCGTGACGAAATTGGCGGCCTGCCGCTCGGCGGGCTGACAGGGATCATAGCGATGCACCGCGCCAACCTGGAGCTTTGCCGCGCGCGCTTCCTCAAGATTACGGGCGAAAGCCGGATCGCGGGCGAAAGCGCTGGCACTGGCGTCGATATAGGCAAAATCAGCGCCGATCGCCTTGACTGCCCGCCAGTCGACCGCGCCGTCGTCCGCGCTGACTTCCACGCCCTGCACCGGATAGTCGGCGCGTTCGGGATGCCAGTGGCGCAAGTGCCACCAACCGCCAAGCCCCGCCACCATCGCCAGCAACAGCAGCCCGCCCAGCCAGCGCAGCTGTGTGCGGCTGCTCGTTTTCCTCCGCGCCATGCCCCCTGCGACCCCTTTTTATTTCAAGCCCTGATATGGAGGACGCAGATCAGCGTAAAGAGCCGGCGCACTGTGGCGAAGTCGGTTTCCACTTTGCCGTCCAGCCGCTCCAGCAACATCTCCGCTGCTTCGTTGTGCACCCCGCGCCGGGCCATGTCGATGGTTTCGATCTCGCTCGCGCTCGCCTTGCGAATCGCTTGGTAATACGAATCGCAGATCGCGAAATATTCGCGAATCGGTCGGCGCAGGCGGCCCAGGCTCAATACCAGCAGCTCGAGCAATTGCCCCTCTGCATCGGCTATCTCCATCGCCAGCCGCCCATCCTGCACCGACAGGCGCAGGCGGTATGGTCCTTCATGCCCGGCAGCGTAGGCGCGCAGCGGCTTGAAGCTGTTTTCCTCGATCAGATCGAACATGGCGATTCGCCGCTCCTGCTCGATATCGGCATTGCGCGCGAGGATCGTCGCCTCGTCGAGTTCGATATGAATGATGCGCGGATCGGCCATGGCTGTGCCAGCCTTCGCAAATGCACCGATCAGGGGCAAGTGATCAGTGACAGGATGGGCCGCCATCCCCGATATCCACAGGGCAGCTGCGGCCACACCGGCTTGCCGGGGCCGAAGCGAACGCGCAATGAAGCCGCACCATGCCCGAAGAAGCCATTATCCTGCGCGCCGTCGAACCGGCCCCCCGCACCCTGCCCGCCAACGTCGAGGCCGAGGCGGCCTTTCTGGGCGCCGTGCTGATCGACAACCGGGTGATCGAGGAACTGCCGGTCGCGCTGGCCCCGGTGCATTTCTTCGAGCCCATTCACGCGCGCATCTTCGAACGCGTGCTCCAGTTGCTTGATCGCAAGGCGGTGGTCACGCCGGTCACATTGCGTCCCTATTTCGAGGCGGACGAGGCGCTGAAGGAACTGGGCGGACTCACATATCTGGCCCGGCTCACCGCCGACGGCCAGGGGCTGCTTGCACCGCGCGAGCTGGCCGAGCAGATCTATGATCTAGCGCTGTTGCGCGAACTGGTCAGCGTCGGGCGCAACCTCGTTGAAAGCGCTCTGGATACCTCCGAAACCGTCGCCCCGCTCGAGCAGATCGAGGCTGCCGAATCGGCGCTTTACAAGGTTGCCGAAGGGGCCGGTTCGCAGAGCGAAGCGCAGGGTTTTTCCGCCGCCACCCGCACCGCGATCACCGCGATCGAAAAGGCGCTGAATTCAGGTGGCCACATTTCAGGCAAGACCACCGGGCTCACCTCGATCAACGAAAAAGTCGGCGGCCTGCATGATAGCGACCTTATCATCCTTGCTGGCCGGCCGGGCATGGGCAAGACATCGCTCGCCACCAACATCGCCTTCAATGCCGCCCACCGCCTGTTGCGCGACCGCGCTGACGGCATCGCCGAAGACAAGTCGGTCGGCGCGGCAGTGGCCTTCTTCAGCCTGGAAATGAGTGCGGACCAGCTCGCCACCCGCATCCTTGCCGAACAGTCACAAATCAGCAGCGAGCTGCTGCGCATGGGCAAGATCAGCCGCGAGGATTTCCAGAAACTGTCGTTCGCCAGCCAGACCCTTGCCGAACTGCCGCTCTATATTGACGACACCCCGGCACTCTCCATCGCCGCTCTGCGCGCGCGCGCCCGGCGGCTCAAGCGGCGGCACAACATCGGTCTGGTCGTCGTCGACTATCTCCAGCTGCTACAAGGCACCGGCCGGGCCAACGACAACCGGGTCAACGAGATCTCCGAGATCAGCCGCGGCCTCAAGACGCTGGCCAAGGAACTGGGCGTGCCGGTGATCGCACTATCGCAGCTCAGCCGCGCGGTTGAGCAGCGCGAGGACAAGCGCCCGATGCTCTCCGACTTGCGCGAATCAGGCTCTATCGAGCAAGACGCCGACATGGTCTGGTTCGTCTTCCGCGAGGACTATTACGTCGCCAGTCGCGAGCCCAAGCAGCCGGTCGATGGCGACGACGCCAAGACCCACGAACTGCACGATAAATGGCGCGAGGAGATGGAGCGGGTCTATGGCCTGGCTGAACTGATCGTCGCCAAGCAGCGTCACGGCGCTACCGGCAAAGTGCGCCTGCGCTTCGAGCCGCGCATCACCCGCTTCTCTGACCTCGCCGGCGAGGACATGGCGGCAAGCGGTTATGACTGATCAGCCAGTGATGCTGGTTGCAGGCGGCACCGGCTCCGTGGGCAGCGCCGTTGCGCGTGAGGCGGCGAGGCTGGGCTGGGCGCTGGTGGTCCATGGCGGCACGCGAGCGAAAGTCGATGCGCTGATCGCAGAACTGCGTGAGACCACTCCGGCGCAGGGCGTTGCTGCCGATGTGCACGAAGCCGGGGCCGCCGAGAACCTCGTCGCGCAGGCCGCTGCCGCTTTCGGGCGGATCGATGCGGTGGTCGATTGCGTGGCTACCGGTCCATCAGGCGCGCGCCTGACCGGCCTGTTCAAGGACACCGACCCGCAGCACTACGGCGCGTTCTACGACCTTTCCGCAGCCTGGTTCCAGCGGCTCGCCCATGCCGCCTATCCCCATCTCGCCGAACGAGGCGGCACGCTGATCGCCTTCATCTCCGACGCCGGCAAGTTCGCCGCCCCTCGGCAGACCATCATCGGGGCCGCACGCGCAGCAACCATCGGCTTTGTGCGCAATCTCGCGGTGGAAGCCGCGCGCGACCAGATCCGCATCCACGCGATCAGCCCGAGTTATGTTGCGGGCAGCGCCGTTGCCGAGCGGATGGGCACAGAACGCATGGCCACGGCGGAACAGCGCGCCGGGCTGGGATTGCCGAGCGCAGACGACATTGCCCCGATCACCGTGTTCCTGTGCGGGGCCGGCGCGGCGAAAATCACTGGCCAGGTGATCAGCGTGAATGGCGGGCTCAACGCATGAGTACACTTCCATTTGCCCGCGAGTGCCGCTAAGCGCGCCCCACTCGCTCATGCTGGGGCGTCGCCAAGTGGTAAGGCAGCGGCTTTTGATGCCGCCATTCGCAGGTTCGAATCCTGCCGCCCCAGCCAGCACCGCCAGCCAGCCCCCCCCACCCTGTCACCCCGCCCCGCAAGCGTTGACATGTGATATAGTGTAGATCACTTTGGGGCCAGCAGGAGTGCTCCCAGTGACCGACCAACCGATTGATTACGCCAAAGCCGATTTCTACACCGACCCTTCGCTGGTCGAGGATCCGCACAGTTATTTCGATTTCCTGCGCGCTCAGGGCCGCGTCACTCGGCTGCCGCACCGCAATGTCATGGCGATCACCGGCTATGAGGAAACAGTGGCGATTATGCTCGATACCGAGCATTTCTCAAGCATCAACGCCGTCACCGGGCCAATCCCCGGCGTGCCGTTCGAGCCCGAAGGCGATGACATTTCCGCCCGCGTCGAGGCCGAACGCAAGAGCTTTCCCTTCGCGGATCAGGTCGTCACCGAGACCGGCCAGCGCCACCTCGATTTGCGCTCGATCATCGCCACGCTGTTCACCCCCAGCCGGCTGAAAGCGCTTGAGCCCAGTCTGCGTGCCAGCGCCGATGCGCTAATCGACGAATTCGCTGCCTCGGGCAAAGTCGATCTGCCCGAACAATATGGCGGGCCATACGCGACGCTGGTGATCGCCGACTTGCTCGGCATCCCCGAGGAAGGCTGCAACCGGTTCCGCGAATGGCTCCAGAATGCCGTGCCCGCCACTGTCGGCGCGGGGCCGGAGGACATGAAGGATCATCCTTTCGCCAAAATTGGCAAGGAAGTGTTCGCTTATCTCGGCAAGCGGCGGCTGGCGAACCACCCGGTGCTGCGACCTTTCGCGCGGCTCCTGGGCCTCACCGGCGAGGGTGAAATCCTCACCGAGCTGGCGCTTGCGCGCTATCCCGATGGATCGAAGCCCAGCCTGGTCGACATCACCGCGCTCGGCGCTTTCCTGTTCGGCGCCGGGCAGGACACGACCAATCGCCTGCTGGCGAACGCCTTCCGCGTCATCGCCACGCGCCCCGATGTGCAGGCCGAGCTTCGCGCAAACCCCAAGCGAATTGGCGATTTCATCGAGGAAATCCTGCGTTTCGACGGCTCGGTGAAAAGCGGCGGCCGGCTCTGCGTCAAGACCACCACCATCGGCGGGGTGGAGATCAAGGCGGGAACCACCATCCTGCTAAGCCACATGGCCGCCAACCGCGATCCCGCGCGCTTCGAGAACCCGAACCACTTCGACATGGACCGCCCGAAGATCAAGGAACACCTGGCTTTCGGACGCGGCGCCCACACCTGCATCGGCGCGCCGCTGGCCCGCCGCGAGGTGGTGGTAAGCATCGAGCGCCTGCTCGCACGCATGGGCAACATCCG
>CAXNKI010000089.1:0-6076 GCA_964202645.1 Alphaproteobacteria bacterium
CGGCGACGGCGCCAACGACATCCCGATGATCGAGGCGGCGACCTATGGGATTGCTTTTGATGCCAAACCCAAGGCGCGCGCGGCTGCCGATGGCTGGATCGACCGGGGCAATCTGACCGGGGTACTTGATCTGCTCGGCATCGATCAGCGCGACTGGATTTGGGAATAAATTTTCAATTCCTTTCCGCCCGGTTGACCAAATGTTAGCCTAACTCGTCGATAGAGGCGCCATGAACATGGCGGTCAGATCGGCGGAATTTGCGATTCCCGTTGCAGACGGGTTGCAACCCCGCGCCTTCGTTCCTTTGCGCCATCCGGCGCGCGCGCCGTTTAGGCTCCAGCCGCTCAAGGCAATGAAGGTTTGGGCGGAGTTCAAGCGCGACAAGGAACAGACCCACCTCGCTTTCTCGATCTTCAACGCGCTGCCCTGGACCACGCTGGACCAGGCGGCCGCGCGCTTTCTCGCGACCGATGAAGGCCGCCGGATCTATGCGAGCGAGCCGTCTCTTCCTGAAATTCTCGACGACCACGCCGCGCTGCGCCGCATGCCCAAGGGTTCGCTGGCGCAGGAATACTGCGACTTTACCGAGCGCGAGGGGCTGAGCGCGGCGGGGCTGGTTGCCGAATACGACCTATGCCGCGAGCGCCCGCGCATCGACGACAAAGTAGAATGGTATCTCGACCGCCTGCGCGATAGCCACGATCTGCTGCATATCCTGACCGGCTTCAACCGCGACGCGCTGGGCGAACAATGTGTGCTGTCTTTCGTGTTCAAGCAGCGCCCGAGCTGGGGCCACCTGTTTATCGCTTATGCTGGCGCGGTCGTTACCAAGCGCTGCACGGGGACGAATGCTCCGGTGCTGGGCGCGGTGCGCGAGGCGCAGCTGATCGGGCGCAATTGCCCGGCCATTGTCGAACAGTCGATTCGCGACCTCTTGCCGATGCACACCGAAGATATCCGCCGCAAGTTCGGCATCCGTCCGCCCCGGCTCTATAACGAAGTCCACCGCATCTGGCGCGAAAAAGGGCTCGATCCCTTCATGGTCGCCTCGCAGTGCGGCGTGGTCTGAGCTAGCCTTCCATCCAGTCGCGGAAGAAGCTGTCGCTGGCTTCGCGGAGCGCCGTGAGCGAGACTTCGCCGTATAGCGTTTCATCGTGCCGGGCGACGGCAATGGCTTCGCCCCCGGTCCAGCCGATATAGCAGCAGCCAATGCCGGCTTCTTTGGCCAGCATTTCGACATGGTCGGTGTTCCACGCTTCGGTGACCACGTAGCGCGCCTGGTTTTCAGCGAAGAGCGACCAGGCATGCTGCCATTTCTCGCTGTCGACCTGGTCCTCGAACAAGGGTGCCTGCAAGGTCGCGCCAATCCCGCCGGCAAGCGCCATTTCGGTGACCGCAACCAGCACGCCGCCATCTGAAACATCGTGCACGGCTGTCACCAGCCCCTGATCGATCAGGTTGCGCACGAAGTCGCCATGGCGGCGTTCGGCGGCGAGATCGACTTTCGGCGGCATGCCCTCGCGTCGACCATGGCAGACATCGAGCCACAGCGACTGGCCGAGTTCTGGCGCGGCAACCCGATTGGCGCCGATCAGCAGGATCTTGTGTGGCTCGCCCTTGAAGGCAATGGTGGCCATCTTCGTGTGATCAGCAAGCAGGCCGACTCCGCCAATTGCGGGGGTGGGCAGGATCGCGCTGCCTCCCCCGGTTGCCTTGCTCTCGTTATACAGCGACACGTTGCCCGAGACGATCGGATAGTCGAGCGCGCGGCAGGCCTGGGCCATGCCATCAAGGCAGCCGGTGATCTGGGCCATGATCTCGGGGCGCTGCGGGTTGCCGAAATTGAGGCAATTGGTGATCGCGAGCGGCGTCGCACCCACGGCAGTGATGTTGCGCCAGGTTTCTGCGACGGCCTGCTTGCCGCCTTCGACCGGATCTGCAAAGCAATAGCGTGGAGTGCAATCGGTGCTCATGGCGAGCGCCTTCTGCGTGCCGTGAATGCGAACCACTGCCGCATCGCCGCCGCTTTTCTGCAAGGTATCCGCACCGACCTGGCTGTCGTATTGCTCCCAGATCCAGCGGCGGCTGGCGAGCGCGGGGTTTGCCATCAGTTTCAGGAGGTCTGCCGAAACATCGTTGCCCTTGGGCAGCGCGCCCAGCGGCTTGACCTTGGCCCAGGCTTTGTAGTCCTGCTGGCTAAGCGCCGGGCGATCATAGAGCGGTGCATCTTCGGCGAGCGGTCCCAGCGGAATGTCGCAGACCGTTTCGCCCTGCCAGGTCAGCACCATGTGGCCGGTGTCGGTCACTTCACCGATCACCGCGAAATCGAGTTCCCATTTCTTGAAAATCGCCTCGGCCATCGCTTCCTTGCCGGGCTTGAGCACCATCAGCATGCGCTCCTGGCTCTCGCTCAGCATCATCTCGTAAGGCGTCATGTGCTCTTCGCGGCATGGCACTTTGTCCATGTCGAGAATGATCCCGGCCTTGCCGTTGGTCGCCATTTCGACCGAGCTGGAGGTCAGCCCTGCAGCACCCATGTCCTGGATCGCAACAATCGCATCGGTCGCCATCAGCTCGAGGCAGGCCTCGATCAGCAGCTTCTCGGTGAAGGGATCGCCGACTTGCACAGTGGGGCGCTTTTCGTCGCTGTTCTCATCGAAATCCGCCGAAGCCATGGTGGCGCCGTGAATGCCGTCGCGCCCGGTCTTCGAGCCGACATAGACGATCGGATTGCCGATACCGGTGGCCGCCGAATAGAAGATCTTGTCGGCATCGGCGACGCCAACGGTCATCGCGTTGACCAGGATATTGCCGTCATAGGCCGGATCGAAATTGGTCTCGCCACCCACCGTGGGCACGCCGACGCAATTGCCATAACCGCCGATACCCGCGACCACGCCCTGCACCAGATGCTTCATCTTGGGATGATCGGGACGGCCAAAGCGCAGCGCATTGAGATTGGCGATGGGCCGCGCGCCCATGGTGAAGACATCGCGCAGAATGCCGCCCACGCCTGTCGCTGCGCCCTGATAGGGCTCAATGTAGCTCGGGTGGTTGTGGCTCTCCATCTTGAAGATCGCGGCTTGATTATCGCCGATGTCGATAACGCCGGCGTTCTCCCCCGGGCCGCAGATCACCCATGGTGCATCGGTGGGCAGTTTTTTCAGATGGATGCGCGAGCTTTTGTAGGAACAATGCTCAGACCACATCACCGAGAAGATGCCGAGCTCGACCATGTTGGGCGCGCGGCCCAGGGCGTGGAGCGCGCGCTCGTATTCCTCCGGTGAGAGCCCGTGGGCGGCGACGACTTCGGGCGTGATTTCGGCTTCGAGGCTGTTCATGGCCCGCGCCTTAGCGTTGCCTGCTTGACCGCGCAACGCAGCGCCGCCATTGCTTCCACCATGAGCGACACATTGCCCGACATTTCCACCCTATCTTTTGAAGATGCGCTGCGCGCTCTAGAGGAGGTGGTGCGCCAGCTGGAAAGCGCCGACACGCCGCTCGACACATCGATTGCGCTCTACG
Organism: Alphaproteobacteria bacterium; assembly: GCA_964202645.1. Classification (GTDB taxonomy): domain Bacteria; phylum Pseudomonadota; class Alphaproteobacteria; order Sphingomonadales; family Sphingomonadaceae; genus Novosphingobium. The sequence goes on from CAXNKI010000089.1 coordinate 3,527, forward strand.
AACGCGGCGAGGCGCTGCGGCGGCATTGCCAGGCACGGCTCGACGCGGCGCAGGCGCGGATCGAGAAAATCGTCGCCGGGCCCGATGGTCTGGCCGCGGGCACGCGTCCCTTTGACGAAGCGGACAGCTGATCGTGGCGGCTGGTGAAGGGCTGGACGGTCCCGATCTGCTCCAGGAGGGCCTTGCGGCCATCCAGCAGGAGATCGACGCGAAGTTTGATGTGCTGCTGCCGTTGCCGGCAGATCCGCGTTCGCGGCTGATCGAGGCGATGCGCTATGCTGCAATTGGCGGCGGCAAGCGGCTGCGCCCGCTGCTGGTGGCGGCGACCGCTGACATGTATTTGGTCGACCGCGATGCAGCGGTTCGCGCCGGTGCGGCGGTGGAGGCGATCCACGTATATTCGCTGATCCACGACGATCTGCCGTGCATGGACGACGATGAGACGCGGCACGGCAAGCCGACTTTGCATCTTGCCTTCGACGAGGCAACTGCGGTGCTGGCTGGCGACGCGTTGCATGATCTGGCTTTCGAGATCCTGTCTGATCCAGTGACTTCCGGCGATCCCTTCACCCGGATCGAGTTGATTTCCGCGCTGTCCGCGGCCAGCGGTGCGAATGGCATGGCCGGCGGTCAGATGATGGATATGATGGCCGAGAGTGAACCATTCGATCTATCCACCGTGATGCGTTTGCAGCAGCTCAAGACCGGGGCCTTGCTGGCCGCCTCGGTTGAAATGGGGGCGATTCTGGGCAAAGTTCCGGTGGAAGGGCGAACGCATCTGCGTGGCTATGCCCGCGATATCGGCCTTGCCTTCCAGATTGCCGATGATCTGCTCGATCATGAAGGCGATGTTGCGCTCGCTGGCAAGGCGCTGCGCAAGGATGCTGAGGCCGGCAAGCAGACTTTCGTCTCACTGCTCGGCCCCGAACGCGCGCGCGCTCAGGCTCAGGCCCTGGTCGATCAAGCTGTCGCCCATCTGGCTCAGCATGGCCGCGAGGCCGATTTGCTGCGTGCGCTGGCGCGCTATATCGTCGAAAGGAAGCACTGATGAGCAAGATCGGCGTCTATCCCGGCACTTTCGATCCGATCACGCTTGGCCATGCCGACATCATCCGGCGCGGTGCCAAGCTGGTCGACAAGCTCATCATCGGTGTGACCACCAATCCGTCGAAAAACCCGATGTTTTCGCCTGAAGTGCGCATGGCAATGGTGAACCGTGAAGTGGCGCTGCTTGGCATCGATAATGTCGAGGTGGTCGGCTTCAATGCCTTGCTGATGACCTTTGCCGAAAAACAGGGCGCCAGTGTCATCGTGCGCGGCCTGCGCGCGGTCGCCGACTTCGAATACGAATATCAGATGGCGGGCATGAACCAGCAGATCAATTCGCGGATCGAAACCGTTTTCCTGATGGCCGATGTCTGCCTCCAGCCGATCGCATCGAAGCTGGTCAAGGAAATTGCCCTGTTCGGCGGCGAGATTGCGCCGTTCGTGAGCCCATCGGTGCGCGAAGATGTCCTCGCCCGGATCACCGAGATCGGCCGGCTGGGCGACTATTGACCGGCCAGGCGATGCTCGTTCATTGCCTTGTCAGCTGCGCGAGGCTATTCGCCGCGGCAATGCCCATGCCGGGCAATGCCAACCTTACGGCAAAGGCCTGAAGCGCAATGATGAAATTTACCTCTATCCGGATGGCCCTGCTGTCCTTGTTCCTCGCCGCCAGCCCGGCCCTGGCGAAGGAAGACCCTGTTGCCGCTGCCCCTGTGCTGCCCACAGTGGTCAATCCCGATCCTGCCGTGCAGCCCGAAAACGTGCTGCTGCTCTATCTCTCGAATGGCGGCAAAGTGACCATTCGCCTGATGCCGGAATGGGCGCCTAATCATGTCGAGCGGATCAAGACCCTGGCGCGCGACGGCTTTTACAATGGCATCATTTTCCACCGCGTGATCGATGGCTTCATGGCGCAAACCGGCGATCCGACAGGAACCGGCCAGAGCGGATCGCAGTTGCCCGACCTCAAGGCGGAATTCAACGCGATGCCGCATCTGCGTGGGACTTTGTCGATGGCGCGTACCGAGCAGCCTGATTCGGCCAACAGCCAGTTTTTCATCGTGTTCTATCCGCGCTTCTCGCTTGACCGGAAATACACCGTGTTCGGCAGGGTGATCGCTGGAATGGACGTGGCAGACCGGATCGAGCGCGGCGAGCCGCCGGAAAAGCCGACGAAGATTCTCCAGGCTGCGATGGCGATAGACAATCTGCCACCACCGGCGATCCCGGTACCCGCACCGGAACCGGCGGCAATTACGGCGGACCAGCTGAGCAATTCGCAGTCGAACTAGGTTTCGACACACCGCGACATCCTTCTAGAGGCTCAGGATGAGCGGGTTTTGTGATTTGCACCATTTCCAACCCCGCTCGTGCTGAGCCTGTAGAAGCACAGCCACTGCCATAGCCCCACAGCATGCGCGTCGATCTGTTCGATTTTCATCTCCCGCCCGAGCGCATAGCCCTGCGCCCGGTGCGCCCGCGCGATGCGGCGCGAATGCTGTT
>CAXNKI010000090.1:0-5997 GCA_964202645.1 Alphaproteobacteria bacterium
CACGAACGGAGGTTTGGTAAGTGCCGCTAACCCTCGCCGCGCAGGCCCCCGGCGAGCCGGAGATTTTCGCCTCGCTGCAAGGCGAAGGCCCCTCGGCCGGCAGGCCTTGCGCTTTCATCCGGCTGTCGCGCTGCAATCTCGCCTGCGTCTGGTGCGACACCGCCTACACCTGGCGCTTCACTGGCGATAACCGGGCGCACCGCGACGGACTGGACTTCGACCGCAAGGCCAATCAGGTCACGCTCTCCGAAGCAGACGCCGCCGCCCGCATCGCCGCATTGGGCCAGAGCCGCCTGGTCATCACCGGCGGCGAGCCCTTGCTCCAGGCCGCTGCCCTCGCCAGCATGATCGCAGCCTTGCCGCAAATGCACATCGAGATGGAAACCAACGGCACAGTTGCGCCGCCGCCCGCCTTCGATGCCTTGGTCCAGCAGTACAACGTCAGCCCGAAACTGGCGCACAGCGGCAACCCGGCGGAACTGGCGCTGCTGCCCGAGCGCCTTGCCACATGGGCGGCGGACCCCCGCGCCTGGTTCAAATTCGTCGTCGCGGAGCCTGCCGATCTGGAAGAGGTGCTGGCACTCCAGCAAGCCCACGCCATCCCCGCGCAGCGCATCTTCCTGATGCCCGAGGGCCGTGACAGCGCGGCCTTGCGCGCACGCGCGCACTGGCTGGCGCCCATCTGTTCGAACTATGGATTTTCTTTTTCCGACCGCTTGCATATCCACCTCTATGGCGACACGAGAGGGACGTGAGCGAAACCCCCATCCTCGACGATAGCGAACTTTCCGCAAGAACCGCCGCGCAAAAGCCGATGCGCGGCGACCTGACCCAGGGGCCGGTGGGCAAGACCCTTCTGCTGTTCGCGCTGCCCACCTTGGGCTCGAACGTGCTGCAATCGCTCAACGGCTCGATCAGCGCGATCTATGTCGGCAAGTTCCTGGGCGAAGATGCTTTTGCCGCGACCGGCATTGCCGCGATGGTGATGTTCCTGATCTTCTCGGCAGTGTTTGGCCTCGCGATGGCGGCGACGATCCTGATCGGCCAGGCGATGGGCCGCCGCGATCTGGAAGAGGTGCGCCGCACGGTCGGCGCGACCACTGGCGCCTTCATAGCCATCAGCCTGGTCATCGCGGCGCTGGGCGGCTTGTTTGTCGAGCCGATGCTGCACCTTTTGGCGACGCCTCCCGCGGCATTCCCCTTCGCCGAACAGTTCCTCAAGGTAGTCTTCGTCGGCGTGCCTTTCGTGTTCCTGACCGTGCTGCTGCAATCGGCGATGCGCGGGGTGGGCGATGCGGTGACGCCGTTTTGGACCACAGTGCTCAATCTCGTGCTCTCGCTGGTGCTCAACCCGATTTTCATTCTTGGTCTTGGGCCAATCCCGGCGATGGGGCTGGCCGGCGCGGCCTGGGCCGGCGTGCTGACCAACCTGATCTGTCTGATCTACATGTTGGCCGCAATCTATTGGCGCGACTTGCCGATCCGGCTGCGCCGCGCCGACCTGCACTTGCTGCTGCCAGACTGGGGGCACCTCAAGCCAGTGCTCACCATCGGCCTGCCGATGGGTCTGTCGATGATCATCATGTCGGTATCAGGGCTGGTGATGATGGGGCTGATCAACCGCGAAGGCGTGGCGACCGTTGCTGCCTATAATGCCGCCAACCAGATCTGGAGCTATATCCAGATGCCCGCCTTTGCCGTCAGCAGCGCGGTGAGCGCGATGGCAGCGCAGAACATCGGCGCGGGGCGCTGGGACCGGATCGATCGGCTGGCCGGCGTCGGTGTTGCGATCAATGTGGTGATGACCGGGGTGCTGGTGGTGGCCATGCTGCTTTCAGGCCATTTCCTGCTCGGCCTGTTCCTGCCAGCGACCAGCCCGGCGATCGCGATTGGCGATCACATCAATTGGCTGATCGGCTGGACCTTCATTCCGATGGGCATTTCGATGGTAATGACCTCGATCGTGCGGGCCAACGGCGCCGTGCTCGTACCTTTGCTGATCCTGGTGTTCTCGGTGATCGTGGTGCGCATGACTGTCGGCTTTACCCTGCACCCGGTGCACGGCGCCGACGCGATCTGGTGGTCGTTCATGGCCAGCGGCACCGCTTCAGCGCTGATGGCGGTGGCCTATTTTTTCCACGGCGGCTGGCGCCGGGGCGCTGGCGCCCCACCGCACGGCGGAACGGCTGTGGCCGCAGAATAAACCCGGATTAGCGGCCGTGCGCGCGCCAGCGGTGGACCGTGCGCTCGATCATGTCTTCCTCGCCGCCCGACTTGTTCCACAATTCGACGAACGACGGGTCAGCTGAGGCCGGGCGTTTGAACGCTTCGAGGTCATCGAAGCTGACCCGGATCGGCACTGAGACGCCCTCGCCGCAGATGATGCATTCGCGGTTGCGCAGCGCCGGGATCGATTCAAGAAAGCCGCGCGCGCCTTCAGGCATTGCCGCCTTGACGAAGGCCTGGTCGCGCTCGTTGTTGAGCCGCATCGTGATGATCGTGCCGCACTGCGAGAGCACGCCTTCGGCGAGGTCCGAGGGGCGCTGAGTGATCAGGCCGAGCGACACACCGTATTTGCGGCCTTCCTTGGCGATGCGGCTTAGGATCTTGCCAACTGACGAGCCGTCGGCGTTCTTCTCATTGGGCACGTAGCGATGGGCTTCTTCGCAAACCAGCAGGATCGGCCGCATCGAATCCTCGCGCGACCAGATGGCGAAATCGAACACCAGCCGGCTGAGCACAGCGACGACGGTCGAGGTGACTTCGGACGGCACGCCCGACACGTCGATGATCGAGATCGGCCGACCGCGTGATGGCAGCCGGAAAATCTTGGCGATGAATTCGGCCATGGTGTCGCCGACCAGCATCCCTGAAAACATGAATTGGTAGCGGGGATCGCCCTTGAGTTCGTCGAGCTTGGCGCGGATGCGCATATAGGGCGCGGTGGTAGTCGACTTGTCGAGCTTGCCCATCTCGTTCTGCAGGATCGTCGTCAGATCATTCATCAGGTAGGGGATCGGCGTATCGACCGTGACTTTGCCGAAGCCCTCCGCCAGGCGGCTCTTCATCCGCGCCATGTGCAGGCATTTGGAGAGGATTTCTGCGTCTTCCTGACGGTTGCCGCCGGAGGAGGTGAGGATCATCTCGCAGTGTTCTTCGAAATTCATCAGCCAGTATGGCATCTGCAGATTGGTAACGTCGAGGATCACGCCGATATCGCGAAAGGCCGCAGCATATTCTCCGTGCGGATCGACCATGATGACATGGCCCTCGGGCGCTGCCTCACAGATGCGGTGGAGGATCAGCGCGGCGCTGGTCGACTTGCCGGTGCCCGTCGAGCCGAGCAGCGCGAAATGCTTGCCCAGCATGGCATCGATATAGAGCCCGGCGCGGATGTCCCTGGTTGGAAACACCGTGCCGATCTGGATCAGGTTGCGACCGTCGCTGGCATAGATCTGGCGCAAATCAGCCGTGGTGGCGGGAAACACCAGCGCACCCGGCACCGGATAGCGCGTCACGCCGCGCTGGAAACTGTGGAGCCGGCCGGTCAGCCGCTCTTCATCGCCTTCGCCGAGAAAATCGACCACCGCAAGCACCCCGCCCGGGGTGTTCGAATCCTGCTTCTGGCTGCGCATGGTGGCGAGCAACCAGCTGTTGCCGACCTGGATCTTGATCTGGCTGCCGACCTGTCCGGCCAGAGCAACCGCGGGATCAGAACTCGTCGCACAGTCGTTCAGCCGCTGCAGGTCAATAGCGATCTGGCTGCCCGAACCGGAGATCTCCAGCACGATGCCGATCGGCTCGACCGACTGGTCAATCGCCGGCACGTTGCTCGCTGAGCCAAGATCCTGCGCCAGGGCAGGCTTCGCTGCGCCGAAATTGTGCCTGCTCATATCTGCCATTGTGCCTAGCCGACCGTTGAAATTACCGGACCGGACCTAGGCCAAAGGAGTTAATTTCGGCCTAAACCAATGAAAATACGCGCCCGGCCACCCAGCCCATGAGCACTGATATGGCAACCGCCAGCAAGCCATAGAGCAGCGACCAGTTCTCGGCGAAACTGGCGATGGCGCCTTCGAAGCCCAGCTTGCGCACTTCAATCTGGCTGATCGCGGTTGCCACCACGCGCCCGCGCGAAATGGCGAAAGTTTCCGCCGTATAGCTCCCGGTCGGCACGCTCGAAGGAAGGCTGATGCGCGCCTGATAGAGCACCTGCTCATTCACTTTCACGCCGCCCTCCTCCTGCCGGTAGAGTCCGTTGCGCTGGCGCAGGTCGACCAGCCCGGCATTGAACCGCTGCAGCGCCTTGGGATCAATCGCGCCGGTGGGAGAGAGTTGCAGCCAATTGAGGCCAAGTTCGTAGATCGCGGCGGTCTTGCCGTCGACGATCCGGGCGATTGGCCGGGTTGAAGCCATGGCGAAATAGCCTGGGACCGAATGCAGCTCAGTGCTGGCGGCGTTGATCCAGATGCCGGCGACCCGCCGCTTCTCGCGCAGTTCAACCGGGCCCGTCGGCCCTTTCAGCACCACGACAATATCATAGTCCTGCGCCGCGCGGGTGCCCTCGGGGCTGAGGATCGCGCCGAACAGCAGCAGTTCGGCCCCAGTGAAGCCCTGCCGAACCTGAACCTCGTGCTGAGAGACTTCGGGCACAAGAATTGGATCGCGCGCGCCGCCCAGCAGCACCAGCGCGAGCAAGGCCAGAAGAACTCTCATCTTGGCGCGACCGTGAATATCTCGTCAGGCCGGTAAGTCAGCCCGAGCCCGAGGCGCATCGCCACCAGCAGGACGATCGCCGCGAGCGCGAGCCGCAGATATTCCGGTTTGAAGCGCTGGGCGAAGTAAGCGCCAATCTGCGCGCCCGTCACCGAACCGATCAGCAACAGCACCGACAGCACGATATCGACCGCCTTTGTGGTCAAGGCATGCATCATCGTTGTCGCCATGGTGACGAACAGGATCTGGAACAGCGAAGTGCCGACCACGACATTGGCGCTCATGCCGAGGATGTAGAGCATCGCCGGCACCAGCACGAAACCGCCACCTATCCCCATCAGCATGGTGAGAATACCCGTCACCACACCCAGCAGCAGCGGCGCCAGCGGGGAGATATAGAGCCCCGAGCGATAGAACCGCCAACGCATCGGCAGGCTGGCGACCAGCGGATGATGCCGCCGCTTGCGCGCCTTGATCGGCTCGCCGCGCCGCTGCGCAAGAAGTAAAGTCAGACTCTCGCGCGCCATGATCGTCCCGATCGAGCCAAGCAACACGACATACAGGATGTTGATCACAGTATCGATCTGGCCGAGCGCCTCGAACAGACGGAACAGCAGTGCACCGATGCCGGTGCCGACAATCCCGCCCGCAACCATCACCGCGCCGATCTGCTTGTCGACCCCGCCGCGCCGGTGGTGCGCAAAGACGCCCGAAACGCTGGCTCCGGTGACCTGGCTGGCCGAAGAAGCTGCAGCGACGGTCGGCGGCACGCCATAGAAGATCAGCAAGGGAGTCGTCAGGAAACCGCCGCCCACTCCGAACATGCCGGAAAGCAGCCCGGTCAGCCCGCCGAGCAGGACAATGACCAGGCCATTGACCGCAAGATTGGCGATGGGGAGATATACGTCCATCCTGCGCCCTGCCTAGCCCAGCGGACTGCGCGAAGGAAGCGCTTCGGCCTCAGAAACCTGCGGAAAGCGTGACCGCTGGCCCCGATCCGGGGGCGGCCTTGCCGGCAACGCGAAAGCGCCAGTCAGCGCCAAGGCGCAGCGAGCCCGAACCGCCCAGCGGCTGGCCGATGGTCAGCGTCGGCCCCGCATCAAGCCGGGAGGTGCCCTTCTGCACGCCGCCCCACACGCCGCCGCCCAGCCTCAGGTCTCCCTTGCCGATTCCCGCGAGTCTCCGATCAATGCGCAACTGGCCATCGGCAAAACCGGTGGCAAAGCGCCCGCCGACATAGCCGGCCTGACCATAGAGTTCGCCGCGCAAACCCAGCGGCAG
>CAXNKI010000091.1:0-5997 GCA_964202645.1 Alphaproteobacteria bacterium
CGGGCCGGGTTGTGCGGCTGGTCGACGGGAAGGGGCATGGGGCGTCAATTACCCCAGATGCCTCAGTGACCGCCATGCTGGTCAAGGCGCGGCGCTGGTGGGGTGTACTTGCCCAAGGCGAGATCAACGTGAAAACGCTCGCTGCGCAGGAGGGCGTGACGCCATCGTGGCTAATCCGGATTGTGCGGCAGGCGTTCTTATCGCCGACGGTGATTGAGGCGGTCCTGGATGGCACGCTGCGCGGTGACATCGTGGGCACGGCGTTTGTTCAGCCAGGTGCGATACCGGAGTGCTGGCGCGAGCAGCAGGTGCTGTACTTGCCGACGGTATAGCGATGGATCATCAGACCCGAGCGGCAAATTTCGCCGACAGAGCCGCCGTTCGCGGCGTTCCATTCGCTGTTTGGTACCTGCCGGCTGTTCATCTCGCAGCCGCGTTCTGCAAACGACTGGCTTTGGGACAATGCGGTCGTTCGCCCGTTGGGTCGCGAATGTCCGGTCGCGCCGAAACCGGCCATTCGTGGAGGCGCATAGGCATTCTCTGCTACGTCCGAGCCTGGGCCGTTTCCGTACCGGCGGCTTTCAGGGGGGCTAATTGGGATAGCCGCGGTCGGTTCATATTCCGCACGGACGACGGCTCCGCCGACGAAGCCGTCGTTCCTGGGCACAAATCAGCCCGTCGCAAGCCGCCGTATTTTACGTGCTGCGAACGAATTGACCCTGTCTCATTCCCTCGTGCTGGACAGCCTTTCTTCGAGAACCATCATCCCCATCTTGCAGCCGGCGAGCTCGCTCATTCCACTGGTATGTTCCGAGCATGCCGCTTTGGCCGCAGCCGCGCTTGTTCGCAAGACCACCGATATCGGGTGGTCTGCCGTCATAGACATGCTAGGCGAAAGCCACGATCTACAAAAATGGAGCGGATATCTTGGAAAAGCTTGTTTTCCTGTTCCGGCGCAAAGCCGGGGCGGCGCGTGAGGATTATTTCCGTCACTATATCACCAATCACTCACCGCTGGGCCTGAAGCACCAGCAGGGGCTGGACGCCTACACCGTCAACCTGCTGGAATCGCCGGCCGATTTCGATGTGGTGACCGAAATCTGGACGCCGGTGATTGCCGAGTTCTTCGGCATGGACAAACAGCGCAGCGCAGGCGAGGAGCTGATCGTGCAGGATCACATGTCGTTCATGGGTCCGCAGGATACTTTCGCAGTGGCAGAAGGGGTTGTTCGCGATGGCGCGCTGACCTCGCCGCTCGGCGCGGCCTCTCCTGGGGCCAAGGTGGTGACCATTCACCGCCGTGGCGAAGAGCTGCCCGAGCCAGCGCCGGGCGCTTACCGGGTGGTCGATAATGTGGTGCTGCGGACGATCTTGCTTGCCGACAAACTCGCCGAACCCGATGCCAGCGATATTGCGGTTATCCGCACGAGCTGGGCGGACAGTCTCGATGCGCTTGGCCCGCTGCCCGATGGCGCAGTATCGGTTCGCGAGTATCGCTGGCGCGTTATGTCCCAGGATTGACTATACTCGTTTGATAAATAAACGAATTTCTGCGGAGTTCCGGCATGAATTTTCTGGATCAACTGCCCGAAAATGTCGCGAAGCTCATTCAAACCCGTTTCGTTGCGGAATTCGCGACTGTCAGCAAGGCTGGCGTCCCGATCGATACGCCGCTGGTGCCGTTCACCAGCGCTGATCTGACAACGATCGATTCCGCGACCGGGCTTGCCTATCCGACGAAGGCTGACCGCGTCCGCCGCAATCCCAAAGTGGGCATGTTCTTCGAAGGTGGCGCAAACGAGCCGGTTGTGTCGATTGCCGGTTTTGCGGCTGTCCGCGACCGGGACTTCCAGTCGAATCTCGAGCGCTATCTCGCGGAGGAAATACTCACCCCGGCGATCAGTACCGATCTTGTCGACTATGAGGCGGTCACGCGCCATGCGATCTGGTATTTCACCCGGATCATTATCTGCATGAAGCCCGCCCATATTCGCTGGTGGGGCAACCCGGCGGCGATGGACGAGCCGCCGCAGGAGTGGCGCGCGCCGGGCGATACCATCTATCCCCAATCGGACCCGGCGCCAGCAGGCGGCTCCAGCAAGGGTTCCTGGGACGCTGCATCATGGCAGGACCTCGCCCACAGCGCACTGACGCGGCGGGCCCCCGGACACCTGACGTTGCTGGATGCTGATGGCTTTCCACTGCCAATCCGCGTCCGCGAAGCCCATGCGCACGCCGAAGGTTTCGAGCTGGTCATGCCCAAATGGCTGCCTTGGTCGTCTGGCAAGGCCACGCTCACTTTTCAAGGCCTGGAAACATTCATCGGCGAGGCAAGCATCGAGGCGGGCAAGGCACTGTTTCGTGTCGAACGTCCGTTGCCGGTCCATCCGCTACTGGTCGGCGGCCCGTTGACTCCCGACGAGGCGACGAAGCACGCGCTGATGGAGCGGATCCACTATGAACTTGGTCGGCGCGGGCTGCCACTTCCGCAAATGCCGAGCCGGCCTCCCGTCCCGACTGCCGGGGCGAGGCTGCGGGCTGCGGACGCTTCTGCCTTTATCGGGCTTGGCACGGTTGATTCGTAAGCGAACAACTCCGCCGGACCTCGTCAGGCTCTAACTGCGCCCGAAATACTCAATCGGCATGCCCAGCATCTGCCGGCCGTGGGCATCCATCGCATGGGGCAGATCGATAACGGTGTGGCTCGACAGCATGGCGATGTCGCGGATCGCGCGGCTCATTGCGTTGCCGACATAGTGGACGCCCGAACCGCTGAGGTCGCCGATCGCGCGCACGGCGGTCTTGCAGAGGTCCACCGCATAGGTGCTCTGCGCGCGCATAACCGCGCGAACATCCTCGGGAATGGGTTTGGCGGCAGACAGATAGTCCTGAATTTGCGCGATTCCGCTGCGAATGACGATCTCGGCGATCCGCACAGCTGTATCTGCTTTAGCCAGCGCGACATGGTCGCCGCGCCGCCCGGTCGCGCTGAGAGCAATACCCTCCGCGGTAAGTCGTGTCTGGTATGCCGCAACCGCCGATCGCGCCGCGCCGATTATCGACAGCGGCACTAGCGCCGGCGCAATGACCGGCAAGGGCGCACGTTGCAGCGGGTTGGCGCGCTCCTGCTGCCCTGTGTAAAGCATCACTGCATCGAGTGCACGATGCTCGGGCACGAAGACGTCATCGACAACGAAATCGTGGCTGCCGGTACCGGCCATGCCGTCGACATACCAGGTATCCAGCACAGTCACATCATCGACAGGCATGAAAAAGCAGCCTGATTTGGGCATGCCGCTGCCATCGTCCAGCTGCGCGATGGCAAACACCCATTGCGCATAGAGCACGCCCGATCCCCAACGATAGCGACCGTTGACCCGGTAGCCGCCATCGACCTTGACCGCCTTGCCCATCGGGAAGGATGAGCCCGACAGGGTGGCATAGGGCAGGCTGCCAAACACCTCGCGCTGGAATTCAGCGGAAAACAGGCTGAGCATCCACTGGTGCTGCATCGATTGGAACGCGCACCAGGCGCTCGACATGCAGTTCTCGGCGATGGCGAGAATGGGCTCGATGAAGGCATCGAGGCTCTCGACTTCGACCCCGCCGAATTCCCGCGGCACGGTCAGATAGAACATGCCGCTCTTGCGGATGGACGACCAGGCCCGCTCGGTCGGAAAGCGTTGATGTTCAGTTTCGTTGGCTTCAGCGGCAATTACCGGGCCGGCTTCGCGCAGGCGGGCGGCGACTAAAGCGGGAGTAAGCGTGCTGACATCGTTTGCGGAAAGCCAGTCACTATGTGCTGGGTGCGGTTTCAACTCTGCCATTCCGCTTTCCCCCAATGTGTAGCAACCATATCATTGCAAATAGAGGCGATCAGGCTTCTTCCGCCATCAGCTCTTCCAGCTCCTTGATCGCGTCGCTGAAAATTTTCTGCAGCCGCGAATAGAAGGCGGCGCGACGGCGCAATTTGTCCGCCGCGGCCTCACCTGCGGTGATCGCGGCCCCGATCTCGAGCTGCTTGCCAATGTCGCGCAGCAACCGTGTCTGGCCGATCATCGGCGCGGCGAAATTGTCCGACTGCGCATAGAGTTCGCGTTTGCTGCCTGGCTCGCCATAGCTGCGGATATGACCGAAGTGTTCCAGGCGCTTGGCCGCGCTCCAGGCACCGCTTCTGCTCAATTCGAGATCCGCGGCGATCTTCTCCAGGCCGATGGGCGCATCCTGCAACAACAGATAGCCGAAAAGGCGCGCCACGCTCCTGGCCATACCCCACGGCTGGAACAGGGCGGCGATTTCGTCGATGAAGCGGCGCTCATCGGGGCCCAGAGTGCCATTTAAATCCACAAATTTCTGTATATTGCATTATTCATGAACTAACAAGCGGATCGAATCGCGCGGGAGCGTGGCCATGCGGCTCCGTGCCGGCATTGAATGGGAGTTGCGCATGAGCTTTGCTGAAAAATACGGCCCCTGGGCCATCATCGCCGGCGCTTCGGAAGGAACCGGGCGCGAATTCGCCCGGCAAGTCGCGGCGCAAGGCGTGAACTGCATCCTGATCGCGCGGCGCCAAGGCCCACTCGACGAAGTTGCGACGCAAATCCGCGCCGAAAGCGGCGTGGAATGTATTACCGCTTCGATCGACCTGGCCGGGCCGGATGCGTTTGATCGCATCGTGGAGGCAAGCGGGGACCGCGAAATCGGCCTGTTCATCAGCAATGCCGGCGCCGATCCGAATGGTTCCAGGTTCCTCGACAAGCCTGTCCAGAGCTGGGTCGACCTGATCAACCGCAATGTCATGACCTCGGTGCGCTGCTGTCATCATTTCGGCGGACAGATGCGCGAACGCGGGCGCGGCGGCATCATCCTTGTGGGTTCCGCCGCCTGCTATGGCAGCGGCCCCCATCTGGCGACCTATTGCGGGGTTAAGGCGTTCGACCTGTGCTTTGCCGAGGGCCTGTGGTCGGAACTCAAGCCGCACGGCGTCGATGTGCTCTACCATGTGATGATCACGACCGACACGCCGGCGCTGCGCGAACTGCTCGAAAGCAAGGGTCTGCCCGTGCCCCAAGATGTCGCCTCGCCCGTCGATGTCGCGGCCGAGGGTCTTGCCCGGCTGCCGTTCGGACCGGTCAACAACTGGGGCCAGCAGGACGAGGACGTCGGCTACGCCACCAATTCTGCGGCCGCGCGGCGCGCCAGGGTGGAAATGGTGGCGCAGCAGAGCGCGGTGGTTTTCGGCGAGGGGTGACGGCAGCACAGACCGGTTGCCTTATGCCCGGCTGATCGCCGTGAAGCGCAGGTGCAACTCCTGTACTGCGCGGAACACATAAGTCGGCATATAGGAGAAGCGGCGATCACTCGCCGGCCCGTGCTCTTCGGCATCGATGGCGATGTCACCCAGTCGGGCCAGTATCCGCTCGAGGCTGATCCGCGCTTCGGTGCGCGCGAGCGCCGCACCGGGGCAAGTGTGGATGCCGCGCCCGAACGAGAGGTGCTCCTTGATCCCGGGCCGCCCAAGCCGGAATTCGGCCGGGTTATCAAACTTGCGCGGATCGCGGTTGATCGCGGCTGTGGTGATCATCACGATCGTTCCCACGGGGATATCGACACCGCCAAGCGTGGTCGGCTTGCGCGCCAGCCGGAAGGTGGATTTGACCGGACCGCTGTGGCGCAGCACTTCCTCGATAAACGCCGGGATCAGGGCAGGATCGGCACTTAACTGAGCCTGCAAGTCAGGCTGCTCGGCGATGATCCGCAACGAATTGCCCAGCAGAGTAGCGGTGGTATCTTGCCCCGCGCCGAACAGCAGTGTCGCTACCCTGACGACGTCGAGGGCTGTGGGTGTCGAACCGTCCGGGAAGGTCGCGTTAGCCAGATCGCTCAGGATGTCGCCTTGCGGCACAGCGCGGCGATCAGCGACATAATCGAAGAACTTGTCGCGGCGGAAATCCATGGGGTTGATGACCGGCCCATCGTCATGGCCGCCAACCTGCG
>CAXNKI010000092.1:0-5957 GCA_964202645.1 Alphaproteobacteria bacterium
CATCACCGGCTGCGGCCAGTCGGAAGTCGGCGTGCGGCTCGCCCGCTCGCCCATGGGCCTGACCAAAGACGCGATTTTGGAAGCGCTGGCCGACGCCGGCCTGACGCTGGACCAGATCGACGGTGTCGCCACTTATCCCGGCAAGAGCAACGGCTATCTCGGCTTTTCGCCAGTCGGTGCGCCCGAAGTGATCGAGCAGTTCGGCATCAAGGCGCGCTGGCACATGGGCGGCGGCGAGATTCCGGCCCAGCTTTCGGCAATCGCGGCGGCGGCAGACGCAGTGCGCTCTGGCCAGGCGCGTCATGTCATCTGTTTCCGCACGGTCTATGAGGCCGCAGCGATGTCGCGTCCTGAAGAGTTCCCGCCTCTGCGACGTGCCGAAGTCGAAGGTTTCTCGCAATGGACAACGCCGTTCTTCGCCATTTCGGCGGCCTGCTGGGTGGCGCAATATGCCATGAAGCACATGCACCAATACGGAATGACCCGCGAGCAACTGGCGCAAGTCGCGCTTAACGCGACGCGCAATGCCTCGCTCAACCCGCGCGCCTCGGCGATCACCAAAGAGCCGCTGACCATGGACAAATACATGTCCGCACGACTGATCAGCACGCCCTTCTGCCTCTATGACTGCGATCGTTTCACCGATTGCTCGACCGTGGTCATCGTCTCCGCCGGCGATGCGCTGGACGAGGTTTCGCCAAATCCGGTGCGCATCGTCACAAGCGCCGGCGCGGTCGAGCGCTGGAGCTGGGACCAGGAAGGCATGGCCTGCTATCCCACCGGCAAGGACCTGTGGGCCAAGACCGATTACAAGCCGAAGGATGTCGACACCGTCCAGTTTTACGACGGCTTCGCCTTCTTCCCGATCACATGGCTGGAATCACTGGGTTTCTGCGAGGTCGGCGAGGGCCACAAATTCATCGAGGGCGGCGCGCGCATTTCGATCAATGGCGAATTGCCGATGAACACCGGCGGCGGCCAGATCGGCGCGGGCCGGCTCCACGGCTTCGGCTTTGCCCACGAGGCGGCAACGCAGCTGCGCGGCAAGGCGGGCGCACGACAGATACCCGGTGATCCCAAAGTCGCCGTGGCGACCTCGGGCGGCGGCCCGCTGGCGGCGGCGTTGTTGCTGGCGCGCGATTAAGAAAAGGCTCGACTGCGGACCGATCAGGACTTGGCATCGGGCGCCATGTGTGATTCACCCTCCGCATGGCCCCATCCCCGCCCTCACCCCTAATCGCCCTGATCCAGCCCGCCACGGGCGAACATGGCGCCGCCCAGCGCGGCGCTCTCGCAGCGTTGCGAGACAGTGATTGCGCCCTGATCCTGTTCGAGGGCGAGGCGGGTTCGGCCTGGCTGCTTGAGGACTTGCGCCGGTTCCTCGAATGCCACCGACCCAGGGGCGCGATTGTGCTGCCGCCGCTCTCGGCCATGCCTGGCCTTGCCGAACTTTGCACCGAGCCCGGCTGCCCGCCGATCCGGCTTTCGCCGTGCGACTTGCCCGACCCATCGCCAGTGCTGTGCGCCAATGACCGCCAGGCGATGGCCGACGCCACGCACTATCTGATTGCGCTTGGCCACAGCCGCATCGGCTTCATTACCGGGCCTGAACAGTGCCTTTCCTCACGCGAATGCGAGCTGGGCTTCATCGATGCGTTGGCCACGCACGAGCTTGACCGGGGGGCCGAACTGGTGGCGTCCAGCGACGGCAGTCTGGCCGCGGGCGAGGCGGCGGCGGCGCTGCTGCTCGATGTCAGTCCGCGCCCCACTGCGATCCTCGCGGCTTCCGATGTGCTGGCCGCCGGCGCGCTCAAGTCAGCGCTGGCGCTTGGCGCCGAAGTACCCGCCGGCCTCTCGCTGATCGGCTTTGGCGACAGCGCGCTGACAGAGGGACTGGCAGTCCCGCTCACCAGTCTGTGCCCTCCGGTCAGCGAAATGGCCTTTGCAGCTGCAACGGTGCTCGCCGGGCCCGATGGTGCGCCGCAGCCTGCCGAATTCTTCGCCAGGCTGGTATCGCGAGGCACCACCGGCCCCGCCCCGGTGTGTCACGCCAAAGCTGCGTCTTCGTCTTTCACCCAATCGGGATAACCCGGCAGGCCAAAGATCAGCCAGGCGCTGATCAGCGTGCCGACAACGCCGATCCATAGATAGACATCATAATTGCCATAGATGTCGAACAGGAAGCCCGCCATAAGCGGCCCCAGCCCCGATCCCGCCGCGATCAGACTGGCCATGGTGCCAAAGATCAGCCCGAAATTCTTCATCCCGCAATAAGCCGAGGTCAGATAGCCGGCGATCTGCAGCTTGGTTCCTGCCGCATAGCCGTTGATCAGCATGGCGGCGATGATAATGGCCATCGAGCGATCGGGCAGCAGCAGCAGGATAAATGTCAGCGATGTCGCGCCGAGCGTCAGCCCGCCGACCCAGCGCGCGGCATAGCGATCGAGCAGCCAGCCGGTGACCAGCTTGCCAGCCACACCAAACAGTCCGGCTATGCCGGCATAGGTCGCAGCGAGCGTCCGGTCGACGCCGATTGATTGCAGAATCGGGATCTGGTGGACCACGAGCGCGATGGTCACCACCATGATCAGGAAGGTCGAGATTGCGATCCGCCACAGCGTCGTGCTGCGCCACGCCTGCTCGACCGTCAGCCCCGGCGCGTCCGACATCAGCGACTTGCCCGATGGCGCTTCCCCGCTCGCCGCGCGCGCCTTTCGGCTGGCGTCATAGCCGTCGAACAGCCAGAACCAGCACAGCGCCAGCGCCAGCGCCCCCCAGCCCAGCCCCAGCCAGACGAAGGCCATCCGCCAGCCCTGTGTTTCAATCAGCCAGTTGGTCAGCGGCGGAACAATCCCTTGCGCAATCGCGCTGCCCGAGAGCACCAGCCCCATCGCGAGGCCCCGCCCGGCATCGAACGCGCTGGCCACGGCCGCCGTCCACACAGTTGACTTGGTGGCAAGCGCGGCGGCGGCATAGACCGTCCAGATAGTGAACCACATCACCACCGAGCCATTGAGCATACTGAGTGAGGCAATTGTCAGCGCGAGCAGCGCGAGCCCCGGCAGCGCCAGCCGCCGCGTGCCGATGCGATCGATCAACAAGCCGCCAAATGGCGAGAGGAAGAAGGTGCTAACCGCCGTGATCGACATGCCCGAGGAAAGCAGCGTGCGGCTCCAGCCAAACTCGTTGCCCAGCGGCTCCATGAACAGTCCCGCCGCCGGGGTCATCACCGAAGTGAACGAAAAAGCCAGGCTCGCGGCGATCACCAGCGGCCAGTATTGCCGCCACTCGGCGCGCGCACGCGCTTTGGTCTCTGCGCCGGGCCCCCGGCTCAAGCGCCCGGCCCCGACATCAGGACATGGATCAGTTCATCAGTCGGTGAACCCGGCACGGTGACGCCGTCCGGTAGCGCGCAGATCTCGTCCCAGTGCGCTGCCACATCTTCGGCGCTCGGCGGCGACTGCCGCTGCGCCTGCCAGCCTTCGCCGAGACCCACGATCAGTTTGGCAGTGCGCCCGACGCATTGGCTATAAAGCCCGTGGGTATCGGTGCAGGCCTCGCTGGCGAGATAGACCGCAATCGGCATGTTGAATTCCGGGTTCATCGAATTGCCCACTTCGGGCGGCAGACCCGGGCTGGGGGCGCCGCCCTTGTCTTCCCAGCTCTTCGCCGCTTCCATGGCCAGCCGGGTGATCGCATTGGGCAGGATCGCATTGACCAGGATTCCGTGCTCGCGCCCCTCGTGCGAAGCGGTGTGCACCAGCCCCATGATCCCGCCCTTGGCCGCAGCATAATTGCCCATCGTCGCAACGCCGAACATCGCTGTGCTTGAGCAGGTATAGACCAGCCGGCCATAGCCCTGCGCCTGCATATGCGGCCAGGCGGCGCGGGTGAGCTTGAAGCTGCCGGTGAGGTGCGTGGCGATCACCAGGTCCCAGTCATCGTCGCTCATCTCGGCGAGCAGCGAATTGCGGATGATCCCTGCGTTGTTGATCAGCACGTCGAGGCGGCCCCATTCCGCGACGGCATTGGCAACGATGGCATTGGCGCCATCGGTCGTCGCCACGGAGTTGCCGTCAGCAATTGTGTTGCCGCCGAAGCTGCGGATTTCCTCGACGACATCGAGCGCCATCTGCGATCCGCCGCCGCCGCCGTGGCAATCGCCGCCGAGGTCATTGACCACGACCTTGCCGCCGCGCCGGGCAATCTCGAGCGCGTGCGCCCGGCCGATGCCGCCACCCGCGCCGGTGACAACTGCCACGCGGCCTTCAAACGAAATGGCCATGATCCTGTCTCCCTCTAGGGCGGCTTATTTGCCCAGCTCTTCCAGCGTAAAACCATTGCCCGGCGCGCATTGCTGGACCTCAATGACATTCCCTTCCGGGTCATAGCCATAGATCGTCTTGACGTGGCCAACATCGACGAATTCGCGCTCGTTGAAAGTCATGCCGCACGAGATCAGGAAAGGTATGTCCTTCTCGATCTCGGTCACGTCCACACAGAAATGGGTGTAGCCCAAGTCATGCGGGCGCTGCGGTTTGGGCGATTCCGGCGGCGGCGCGGAGTATTCGAACAGTTCGAGATAGCAGGTGCCCGCGCGCAGCATGACGCCCTTGGCGGCCGAGCCTTTCACATCGACGATGTGGTCCATCATCGGCTCACCCGCCCAGCTGAAGCCCTCGTCCACCGGCTGGAAGCCGAAGGCGTCGGCGTAGAATTTCTGCATGCGCGCCATGTCGCGGCAATTGATGCCGACGTGATGGATACCTCTGATCATGTCTCTCTCCCGATACTGCGCGTCAGACTATTGGCAAAAGAGCCAAGCGCAAGGCCCGGCTGCGGCAGGCTCAATCCGGATCGACCCATTTCGTATTCGTCACGCGCGGCGAAAGATATTTGGTCTTGGTCCAGCCGCCATCGACGACAATTGACTGGCCGTTGATCATCTCGGACGCCGGTGAGCACAGGAAGGCGATAACCCCGGCAGTGTCTTCCGGATCGGCAAGGCGCGGATAGGGCGTGGTCTCGACATTGATCCGCTTGAACGCCTCGTCAGCGAAACGGTGCGCGACCATTTCGGTGCGGGTCACGCCGGGCGCGACGCAGTTCGAGCGAATGCCGCGCGGGCCATATTCGCAGGCCATGTGTTCGGTCAGCGATTTGAGGCCGCCCTTGGCTGCAGAGTATGCTCCCCCGCGCCGCCCACCGATATGGGCATACGTCGAGGTGATGTTGACCACGCTGGACCCTTCGCCAAGGTGCGGGATCACTTCGCGGCATAGGCGGAACGGCGCGCGCAGCATGACATCCATCATGCCGTCGTAATCTTCGTCTGTCGCTTCATCGACCGGCTTGGGGCTGCCGACACCGGCATTGTTGATCAGGAAATCGATCCGCCCGAACCGCTCGAGCGCCAGCGCAACAATGCGCGCCGGAGCATCGTCCGCAGTCACGTCGACCGAGATCGTCGCGACCATCGCCGGATCGCCGATCTCCTTTTCCAGCGTGGCCAGCTTGCCGGTATCACGCCCGACGCCGACCACCGCGACGCCCGCGGCATGCAGCAGCTTGGCGGTCTGCAGCCCGATGCCGCTGCCGGCTCCTGTGATGATCGCGACTTTCGTGGCCGACTGTCCGGTCATTTCCCTCATCCCTTGTATTCATGGCGTTGCCGGCTTCTGCCGCTCGCCTTGTGCTATAGCCATGCCCGGCGATTCTGAAAGCCGGGATTTGGCAGCTTCGCTATCCGCTTGGCCATGCCAGTCCGGACGGCTAGGGAGGCGCGAATCCTGAACGACTGAACAGCAGGCAGGCAGAGCTTATGACCAAGACCCCCGGCGCCCTCGACGGCATCCGCGTCATCGACATGTCCCGCGTCTTTGCTGCGCCAGTGGGCGCGCAGATCCTCGGCGATCTGGGAGCAGACGTTATCAAGATCGAGCGCCCCGGCGTGGGCG
>CAXNKI010000093.1:0-5912 GCA_964202645.1 Alphaproteobacteria bacterium
ATGAAGCGAGCTGAGGCAGGCCATGTTGCCGGTCGAAATCAGCGAGCGGCGCACTAGATAGCCCTCATTGCCGGGAAACTGCCCCCAGAAGCACGGCTCGAGGTTGACGTCTTCGCGCACCGCGACTGCGCCGGCATCGGCGAGCGCCGCAGCGCAGGTCGCGCAGGCATCGTCGAGCGAAGGCAAGTCGTCACTGCGCACCAGCACCGAAAGGTGGTGATCGCCGAATGCCGCTGCGCCAGTGCCCAGCGCATCGCGCGCCGACATCATTTCGCGGCGCTCGGCCATGGCTTCCTCGTCAGCCGATTTCAGTCGGCGCAAGGCAAGGTCGATCCGCTCGCGCGCCAGTTGGCGGTCAGCAGGGGCGAAACTCTCGGTCAGGACCATTTCCTGCGGCAGGCGCAGCAGCGGGTCTGTGAGCCCGGGAGCTGTGCTGTCGGGATAGTCCTTGAGGCTGACCAGCGCGGCAAAGCTGCTCGAGCCAGCCCCGCGCAGTTCCATCGCATCAAGCCCGAAGCTGAGCCGCTTGTAGGGCAGCATGCGGCCAATGTCGGCGTTATCGGCGGGACGGCGCACAGGGCGCATTTCGCCGTTGCACAGCGCCGAGAGCAGCTCGAGCACTTCCGAGCATGTGCCCCCCGCCCCTTCGTAATCGCCCAGCAGCCGCGCGCCATAGGCCCCCAGCGAAGCAACCATCGCCGTGGCTGCGGCGCGCAATGCACGCAGGTCGTTGGGATCAGCTTCGGCCTGCTCTTTGCCGCCGCGCTTGAGCCGGCGCGCAATGCGCTCCGCCCAGCCAGCCTTGCCGCGCGCCGGGCGGCGCACCAGCGTGACGAACTGATCGTTCACATAGAGCGCGCCGCTCGCCAGCTTGTCGCGCCAGCGCGCGTCGATATGCGCGCAGAGTGGATCCTCGAAGTGCGCTTCCAGCTCGACTTCGACCCGGCGGCGGATGACATGGTGATAGAGCACGAAACGCGCGTCGAGGCTGGAGCGCAGCAGCACTTCGCGGGTCGCGGCGTGGACGTTGATCTCGTCGCTGTCGGCGGTCTCGAAAGCAAAGCCAGGCACAGCGAGGCTGAGCATCAGCGCGCCATCGCGCAGCAGCACGGTGTTTTCATCGACGAAGGAGCCATACGGCAACCGGTCGCCCGCATGGGCTTCCTTCTTCGCCCAGAGAGCCGCTCCGGAAAACTGGGCCATTACAGGCGCTCCTTCATGCCGAATAGCTGTTGCAGCCCCAGCGGCGCCAGTTGGGCACGCGGGGGCAGCGGCTGACCTTGGTGATCCAAAGGTCAAAGATGCGCGGTTCGCGCAAACAGGCGAGATAGCCGATCACGTGGATCAGCAGCGCGGCGGGCAACGCGAGAAAGCTCCTGGTGATCAGAAATATCTCGGTCGTCACCGCCGCATTGATGATGAAATAGCTGTAGGTCACGCCCGCGAACATCTGCGGACGCGTCAGCGCGCGGTGCACAGCATAACGGGCGATTTCCATCGAGCGTCAGCCAACCGCCGCTGCGGACTGGATGCCAGTGACAATCGCACCAGCGCCGAACAGGATGAAGCAGCCCACGATCACCGTGGCGCCAAAGCGCCAGTTCATCCGGCCGGTCAGCATCATGAAGCCAACGGCGGCCACTGCCATCACCGCGACAGCAGTGGCGACATTGCCGAGCAGCGTGCCCTGCAACCAGACCAGCGCGGCGACGATCGGGCCCGAACCCTGCGGATCAGCGCCTTGAGCAAAGGCGGATTGAGGCACAGCTGCCAGGATTGCAGCGAGAGGAAAGATGCGGGCAAAGCGCATGTCAGTTATCTCCGGACAGGTTGGGAAAGCCGCCCGAGTATGGCGGCGACATAAAGCTGGGTTTCGCGGATTGCAGGAATGCCGCCGGCGCGTATCACGCGGCCGGGCCCCGCATTGTAGGCGGCGAGCGCCTTTTCCAGATCGCCGCCGAAAGCATCGAGCTGCTGACGCAGATAGCGAGCTCCGCCTTCAAGATTGGCATCGGGATCGTGTGGATTGACGCCGAGTTGGCGGGCAGTGCCTGGCATCAGTTGGGCGAGGCCGCGCGCGCCGGCGCTGGAGACAGCACCCGGGCGCCAACGGCTTTCCTGCCAGACCAGCGCCTCGAGCAATTGCGGGCTGATGTCATATTTCGCCGCAAGCTGCGCAACACGCGACTGCCACTGATCGGGACCAGCCGAATCGGCGATGTGAGTGATCGGCACCGCGCCAGCCTGGGCGCTGCCGACCGATTCTGTGGGCGCGGTTTCGGTGAATTGGGCCTCAGCGCGGCTGGGGGCCCCGGCGATCCAGGCCGAACCCGAACCGCTGACTTCCAGCACATCGGCCAATGCAGTAGCGGGCAACGTCAGTACAAGTACTGCGCCACCCATTACTATGCTTTCGATGATCCACTGGCGACTCACAGCGCACTCCTTGGGAGCGCGTTGCGCCAGTTAGGTGACAGTTCCGTGACGAAACCTGTGCACCATCAAGTCGTTCTGCGACTGTTGAATCACCCGCGCGCGCGAGGAGTGGTTTGCCCTGGGCGCGCGGTGTTAGAGAAAACTAGCGCAGTGCCAGCGCCTGTCCGCTGTCGAGCCGCCTGAGCGCAAGCCGTGCCGCGCGGCGCGAATCCATCCAGCTGCCATCTGCCAGTTCGAGATCGTAGCGCTTGTCGCTGGCAATCGCAGCCAGATAGCTCGCTTCTGCCTTGTCTGCCTGGCCAAGTCGCGCGAACGCAGCGCCGAGGTTGATCAGGGCTGCGGGATCACTTGCCTCAAGGCTGGAGTTGCCGCGAATCCGGGTAATTGCGTCTTGCGGCCGGCCCTGAGCCAACTCTGTGTAACCCACATCGACCCTATCCAGCGATTGCGCCGATTCGGTTCCTGCGGAGACGACTGCTCCGGCTGCCTGCGCCATGAGCACACCTGCGAAGAGGAATGTAGCTGCCATGAGAATCTCCCATTCTCTGTTCCAATATGCAGGAAGCTATGCCTCAAGGATGCGCTTTGCAACAAATCTGTAATATTGTCACAAAACTGCAATGAAGGCTGCCTGAGGCCATTCCATCGAGTCGAATTGGCTGGATTCCGGCTTGATGGTCATAATTGTCATATGACCGTCGCTTAAACGTCATTGATTTCGTCATAGTAACGAAGCCAAACTGTCACTGTTCAATCCTAGATCGCGAGTTGCGATGGCGCCCAAGCCTGAGTCGCCGACGATCAAGGGGAAATTGACGTGAAAACCACCTATAGCTTGTTCCTTGCCGGCTGCAGCGCGCTGGCGCTCGCGGGCTGCGGACCCGAGGACATCGCCTCGCCGGGAACCGGCGGCAACATTACCATCAACAACCCGACACCTGCGCCCACCCCGACGCCGACCGCAACCGGCGGCAATGTCACGGCTGCAGCCGGATGCCCGACTGTTCAGGGTCCTGACCCGCTAGTCGACGGCGGCACGATCACCGGCCCCACCGGCACCTGGCGCATTTGCTCCTTGCCTTCGCGGGTCAAGGCCTCGATGACCCTGCCCAAGGTCGCCGGCGTGCTCTATCAGCTTAATGGCCGCACCGACGTCGG
The DNA here is from genome assembly GCA_964202645.1 of Alphaproteobacteria bacterium. Taxonomy (GTDB): domain Bacteria; phylum Pseudomonadota; class Alphaproteobacteria; order Sphingomonadales; family Sphingomonadaceae; genus Novosphingobium. Next base: position 3,595 of record CAXNKI010000093.1, read on the forward strand.
TTGCGACGGCGGTTTCAATGTTCCGACTTCGGCCGCACCCTTCACCTCTTCAACCGTAGGCTGCACCACGCCGCTGACCGCCGACACCGCCGTCACGCTGACCATTGAGCCCGGCGTGATCATCTATGGCGGCACCGGCCAGTCCTGGCTCGCGGTCAACCGCGGCAACCGCATCAGTGCGGTGGGCTCTGCCAGCCGCCCGATCATCTTCACTAGCCGCGACAACGTGCTCGGCCTGAACAATGACACGAGCCAAGGCCAGTGGGGCGGCGTCGTGCTGATGGGCCGCGCCCGGACCACCGATTGCACCACCGGAACGGTTGCTGCGGGAACCTGCGAACGCCAGACCGAAGGCTCGGCTGATCCGGCACGCTTCGGCGGCGTCCTTGATGCCGACAATTCGGGCCGCATGAGCTTCGTGCAGATCCGCTATTCGGGCTTCATCCTGGGTGCCAACGTCGAATTGCAGGCGCTGACCACCGAAGGCATCGGCAGCGGCACCGTGCTTGATCGCATCCAGAGCCACAACAGCTCGGATGACGGCGCGGAATTCTTCGGCGGCAGCGTCAACCTGAAGTACTACATTGCGACGGGCGCTGACGACGACAGCCTTGACGTCGACACCGGCGCGCAGATGAACGTCCAGTACGCCTTGTTGCTGCCCCGTTCGGGCCGCGGCGATGCGCTGATGGAAATCGACAGCAACGGCAACGAAGCCGACACGCCGCGCACCACGCTGCGGGTCGCCAACTTCACTGCCATCCAGCCGGTGGTTAGCTCGGACAACGAAGCCGCCGACCAAGCCGCCACGTTGTTCCGCGGTAACTCGGACGTGACGCTGATCAACGGTATCTTTGTCGCTCCGAACAACGAATGCATCCGCATGAACGGTTCGGGCACGACGCCTGCGACGCTCATCCCGCGTGCAATCGTGATGCAGTGCAACGCGACCAAGTTCCTCGGAACTGGCACCTACACCGCCAGCCAGGTTTCCGGCTTCTTCGGTTCGGGCTCGAACGGCAACAACGATGCCTTCACCCCGACGCTGACCGGTCTGTTCCTGAACGGCACCAACGAAACCGGCGTTGCCGGCATCGATGCCAAGACACTGGCGACGTTCTTCGACACCACGACCTGGATCGGCGCGGTGCGGAACAGCTCGGACAACTGGTACGCCGGCTGGACCTGCAACAGCGCCACAGCTGACTTCGGCACTGGCAACTCGGGCGCCTGCACCACTCTGCCGACGACCTGAGGCCTGTCCTCCGACCGATATGACGGGGGCGGCCACAATCTGGCTGCCCCCGAATTGCCATTTGCAAATAGGGGAATTTCAATGTCCAAGTCGTCGCGGCTAGCGAGCGTCCTGCTGCTGTCATCGGCGCTGGTGGCGCCATATCAAGCCCTCGCGCAAGCCAGCGATGCGCCGCCCGCCGACGCGTCAGCACTGCCCCCTGCGGCAGAAGCGCCTGCCGAAGAAGAAGTGGATATCTCCACTACCGGCGCCGAAATCCTCGTCACCGGCAACCGCGACCGCAACATCGCCAAGTCTGCCGATCAGGTAGTCTCGGTGCTTTCGGCCGCTGAAATCGCCCGTACCGGCGAAGGCAACATCGCCGGCGCACTTGGCCGCGTGACCGGCCTCAGCGTGGTCGGCAGCGGCTATGTCTATGTCCGCGGCCTTGGCGATCGCTATTCACTGGCGCTGCTCAACGGCTCGCCGCTCCCCAGCCCCGAACCGCTCAAGCGCGTCGTTCCGCTCGATATCTTCCCCTCGAGCGTTATTTCCTCCTCGCTCGTCCAGAAGAGCTACTCGGTGAACTACCCGGGCGAATTTGGCGGTGGCGTGATCAACCTGACCACCCGCGCGGTTCCGCGTGACGGCTTTGTTTCGGTCGGCGGCAGCATTTCCGGTGATACCGAAACCACAAACCAGCTCGGTTATGTCTATTATGGCAGCAAGAGCGACTGGACCGGCTTTGACAACGGCCAGCGAGACATTCCGCCTGCCCTCGCCTCATTCCTCGCCAGCGGCGAGCGGATCAGCTCGGGCAACGTCGATACCAAGAAGATTGCCTCGCAACTGATCACAGGCCGCAATGCCATACTACAGCGCTGGAAGAACCTGCCGGCAAATTTCTCGGCGAATCTCTCCGCCGGCAAGTCGTTCGACATGGGCAGCTCCACGCTCGGTGTGATCGTCGCGGCGGGATACAGCAACAAGTGGTCCACCCGCGACGCGCGCCAGCAGAGCTCGCTCAGCTCGGATCTTTCGACGCTGGAATCGGATTTCCAGCGAGTCACCACCGACAACCGCA
>CAXNKI010000094.1:0-5890 GCA_964202645.1 Alphaproteobacteria bacterium
GACGGAGTCAGAAAATGAATTGGAAACCGCGGCGAACACATTGGTGCGCTTCAGCGATGGCAAATAGGTTCCATCCAAAACCTGGTCGCAGCCCGCGCCAAGCGAAACAGGGCCGGCTCCCGGGGCAGCAGTATTGTTGGTCCACACACCCGGGGGATTGAACCAGACATACCGGCTGGCAGTAACCTGCGGGGTATTGCACGTGGTCGATGTTACCCGAGCTACGCCCGCTGCGTTGTAAACTGTGCCGTTCGCCCAGGCGGTTTCACGGCTGAGGACGGAATCGCGGTCTGCATGGCCGACCGAGATATAGGCATTGCCGGTGTCCCAGCTCTTGCCTGCTGTGATCGAGCCATCCCATTCATGGTAACCCTTGATCGTTGTGCCAAAGCCAAAGTTGCCGTCGATCTTGATGCCTTCAAACTTGCGCATCGTGCGGAAGTTCATGACACCGGCCACTGCATCCGCTCCGTAAAGAGAGGAGCCGCCATCGGTCACGATGTCCAGGCCTCCCAGAACAGCGGAAGGTATGATGTCTGGATCAACCGACGACGCGTTTGAACCAACCGGGGTCAGGCGAATGCCATCGACCATGATCAGCGTCAACGCGCCGGAAGTCGAGTTCGTCGAAGGAAAATTGCGCAGGTTGGGGCGAACGATCGACGCAACCGCAGTCAGGCCGCGCGGATCGCCTTCAGGGCGACTGTTGAACGAGCCGATCTGCGGAATTGATGTCAGAAGTTCATTCGTCGAGACCGCGCCGACTTCCTTGATCGCCTTTGCATCTATCGTGATGGTCTGCGAACCGGTCGCTTGTGTGCCGCGGATCAGGGTGCCGGTGACGACAATTTGCTCGTCGCTGGCCGAGTCGTCGCTTGCTGCGTCTTGCGCATAGGCAGGCATTGCGATGGCAAGCAGGCTGACGCTTGCAATGGCAAGGTTACGAATTCTCATGGATTTATCCTCCCAAATTGCGACGCGGAAATCTTCTGGATCCGCATCGCGTATCGCCTCTCAGCACGTCAATTGGTCTGGCCGGTAAAAGAATCATTCCATCAAGTCAAAGAGCATACCCACATTAAAATAAGAAATTCTCATTTTGAACCAAAGTGTGACAAATTTGCCATAGGCCAGCATTCCGGTGCTGAAACACCGAATGCAACCAGCTGTGCATCCCACGCCAAAACAAAGCGGCCGGAGGTTTCCCCCCGGCCGCCTGGTTCAGGATGAACCCTGAAATCAGAACTTCTTGGACACGCCCAGCTTGATCAAGCGGCCGATGGTGAAACCGTTGCGCACGCCGAACAGCGAGTTGTCCGCACCGCGGAACAGCGGCGGATCCTTGTCGAACAGGTTATCGACATTGAGCGTGAAGGCCAGATCCTTGGCAATCGCGCTGTCACCCGGCACCTTGTACTGGAAGAACAGGTTGAACAGGTTGTAGCTGCCAACCTTGTCCTGATTGAGGGTCGAGGCCACAGGAATAAGGTCATAGCCCTGTGAATGGTTCCAGGTGATCTGCGCACGCAAATCGCCGACATTGGCGCCCAGCGTCGTGCTCATGCGCAATTTCGTGGTTCCGACCGGAAGCTGATCGACCAGTGCGGCTGCAGGACCGGACCGGCGATCAAACTTCAGGATGCGAGACCCTGAGACATCCGCATAGAGGCTGCCAAAGCTCGTCTCATGGTTGTAGCGCAGGTAGAAATCGAGACCTGAGGTCTTGATTTGCGCCAGGTTCTGGGTGCGGCTGTCAAGAACCCCGTAAACCGAGTCAAATCCACCTGCGACGCCGGCGAGCACAGTGGCGGCATTGGCCGCGCCGAACGAATTGTAGAAGGTCTGCATCGCAGCATTGCCGGCAGTGTAGATGACACTGCTGGCCGGGAAGTCGCGATAGTAGGTCGTCGGATCGGAAATCGGCAGGATGCCGATCACGCCCTTGAAATCGATGTTGTAGTAAGTCAGCCCGGCCGCGAAACCGGACGCGGGCACCTTGATATCAAAGCCCATTGACCAGGTCTGCGCACGCTGCGGTTCAAGCGGCGAGATCGTGCCACCCATCGCCAGCAGAATTGTGCGGCCCGGCGTAGTCGGAACGGCAGGGTTGGTGAACGGGCGCACCGAGATCGGAAGGGCATTGGCAGTCGTGGCGCCGCTGAGCGCGATGTCGGAAATGCCCGGCGCCTGGAACGCCTTGCCCCAGTTGCCGCGCAGCGCCAGCCATTCGACGGGTTCGATATTTACGCCGATCTTCGGATTGAAGGTGCTGCCGAAATCGCTGTACTTGTCATAGCGGCCCGACGCAGTGACCGTGAAGCTGTGGAACGGCCCGCTGCCTTCGCCCATCAGCGGAATGTTGAGCTCGCCGAATACCGAATAGATGTCACGGTTGGCCGCACGATCGGCCAATGCGGCGATGCCTGCTGCGGTCAGGTTGCGGCTGTTGTTGCCCTTATAGGTTTCACGCAGATACTCGACACCAAGGGCCGCCTTGACCTGCCCGGCCGGCAGAGTGAACAGCGGTCCATCGATGATCAGGCGGGGATTGATGAGATCGTGCCTGGCGCGGCCGTAAACGAACTGATCCTTGGCCAGAGCAAGCGCAGCGGCATTGCCCGAAGCGGTGAGATTGAACGGATCGAAAGTGCCCGCAGCAATTGCAGCCGTGATCGGCGTGGCGTTAAGAATCTGGCCTGAATACAGGGCATTGCCCACGCCGTAATTGAACATGCCGTTGGCCTGCCAACCGCCGCCAAAATCCCATTTGAACGTTGGCGTGATGCCCCACGATTCCATGCTGGTATTCTGGGGCGTCGAAGTGCCGAAAACCGGGGAGAGATTGAACAAGTAAACGCCAGTGGTCGCCGGTACCGGCAGCGATGCCAGCACGGGTGCCGCACACGGGTTCGCGCTGGTCACCGTGGCGCCGCCGGCAATGTTAAGCGGACCGCCGTCCGACACGTTCTTGCGGTTAACGTAGTAGGCCTTCACCGCAAAGCTGAACGGGCCGCCCGGATCGAACGAGACGCTGGCCAGTGCCGAATGCTTCTCTTCGCGCGGGTAGAATGTCCAGAATTCGGTAAGGTCGCAGCGGTTGCCGAGGCCTGCAGCCCGGCCCGGAAGCGCATAGACCACGCCGCCAGCGCGGATGCTGCCTGGCTGGCATGCGGTGTCAGCAGGCACGTTATTGACCCAGTCGCGGCTCTGCGACCAGTCGAGATCGGAGCCGAAAATTTCATCATGCTTGCTGAAATCGTAGGTGATGTAGGCCGAGACGGTGTCGGAATTGACACCTGCCCCAAGACCGAGATTGTAAGCCGTGTAATTATCGGCAAAGCCGATATTGCCCTTGGCCTCGATGCCGTCAATCCGCTTGCGGGTGATGAAGTTCATCACCCCGCCGACAGCGTCCGAACCGTAGGTCGATGAGCCGCCGTCGGTAACGATGTCAACGCGCTCGATCGCGCCGGCGGAAATTGCGTCAAGATCAGCCGAGGACTGGATGATGCCCATACCAGGCATGCGGTGCCCATCGAGCAGCAGCAGCGTCGAAGCGCCCGACGCCGAAGTCGAGCCGAGATAGCGCAGCGACGGGCGGTTGACGGCAAGCGAGAAGTTGGAACTGCCACGCACGCCGACGAAACCGAGGAAGTTGCCGGCCTGCGGCACACTGGCGATGAGGTCCGAGGTATTGACCGCGCCGATTGACTCGATCTTGTCCTGGCCAACTGCAATCGCTTGCGAACCGCCGGGCGCAATGCCGCGGATCAAGGTGCCGGTGACAACAATCTGCTCATCGGCTGCGGAATCATCTTCGGCAACCGGCGCGTTTTGCGCGAAAACAGGTGTTGTAAGGCTAAGCAGGCTTACGCCGGCGATGGCGATGTCGCGAATTCTCATAGTGCATCCCTCCCAGAGTGCGAGGCCGGGCATAACAGCGACCCACCCCGCATTTCAAGCACCCGCGCCTTTTGCGCCAGGATTCACAAGACAGCTAATCCAGCAAATTGCCCAGGTCAAAGTGCAAGGCAGTTTACGAAACAAGATTTACTCATTTTGGCCAGAATTGTGGCCATTCCGCCACAACCTGCAATCAAACGACCGGATCAAGTGCTGCCACTTCAGCAAGCACCCGTGCGGCATGCTCCTGCCGGCAGATAAGCAGATCGGGCATGTAAACGTCGGCCTGATTGTAGATCAGCGGCGAGCCGTCGATGCGGCTGCAATGGAGGCCATAGGCCAGCGCGACCGCGACCGGTGCGCAGCTGTCCCATTCGTATTGCCCGCCTGAATGCAGATAGATATCCGCCTCACCGCGAACGATGGCCATCGCCTTGGCGCCCGCGCTGCCCATCGGCACCAGCTCAGCGCCGAGTTTTGCGGCAACCTCCGTCGCCTCGCGAGCGGGGCGGGTGCGGCTGACGACCATGCGCAGGGTTTCAGGCGCAGGCGGCACCATGCCGGGCTGATCGGTGCGCAGCACGAGGCCCAGCCCCGGCAGGCCGACTGCGCCAATCGCTGGCTTGCCGTCGATTGCCAACGCAACATGCACGGCCCAGTCTGTCCGCGCCTCGCCATATTCGCGCGTGCCGTCAACCGGGTCGACGATCCACACCCGGCTCTTGCCGAGACGCTCGGGGTTATCCTTTTCCTCCTCGGACAGCAGCCCGTCCTCGGGGCGCTGCTCCTTCAGGGCATGGACAAGGAACTGGTTCGCCGTGGCGTCGCCGGCATTGCCCAGCGCCTTAAGGCTGAGCACGCCCGAGTTGCGGACCTCAATCAGCAGTCGACCCGCGACTTCGGCGAGATGGGCGGCAAGTTCAGCGTCGGTCATGCTCATCACGCGTCCCCAAGCAAGGTGTCGACGATCAGGTTCGCCGCATCTTCGGCGGTCATCGAAGTGGTATCGACCCTGATTTCGGGCGTCGCCGGAGCCTCGTAGGGGCTGTCGATCCCGGTGAAGTTCTTGAGCTCACCCGAACGCGCCTTCTTGTAGAGGCCTTTCACGTCGCGGCTTTCAGCGACTTCCAGCGGGGTGTCGATGAACACCTCGATGAATTCGCCTTCCGGCAGCATCGCGCGAACCATGTCGCGGTCGGCCTTGAACGGCGAGATGAAAGCCGTGATCACGATCAGCCCGGCGTCGGTCATCAGCTTGGCAACCTCGCCCACCCGGCGAATGTTCTCGATGCGATCAGCCTCGGTGAAGCCCAGGTCCTTGTTAAGCCCGTGGCGCACGTTGTCACCGTCGAGCAGGAAGGTGTGCCGGTTCATCCGGTGGAGTTTCTTCTCGACCAGATTGGCGATGGTGCTCTTGCCCGAGCCGGAAAGCCCAGTGAACCAAAGCACCGCTGGCTTCTGGTTCTTGAGGCTTGCATGCGCGCCCCGGCTGATGTCGAGTGCCTGCCAGTGGACGTTTTGCGCGCGGCGCAGCGAGAAGTTGATCATGCCCGCCGCGACGGTCGAATTGGTCATCTTGTCGATGAGGATGAATCCGCCGAGCGTGCGGTTTTCAGCATAGGGATCGAAGACAATGGCCTTGTCCGTCACGATTTCGGCGACACCGATTGCGTTGAGTTCAAGTGTTTTCGCCGCCATGTGGTCCATGGTATTCACGTTGACGGTATACTTGGGTTCATGAACGGTCGCGGAGACCATTTGCGTGCCCAGCTTCAGCCAATAGGCACGGCCGACATGCAGTGGCTCGTCGGCCATCCACACCATTGTCGTCTCGAACTGGTCGGCGGCTTGCGGCGGGCTGTCCGCAAGCGCAATGACATCGCCGCGCGAGCAATCGACCTCGTCGGTGAAGCAGATCGTCACCGATTCCCCTGCGACAGCCTCATCCTGACCGGTAATCAGTTCGAGATACTGTTCGGTGGTGAGA
>CAXNKI010000095.1:0-5887 GCA_964202645.1 Alphaproteobacteria bacterium
AGGAGGCGACGGGGCAAGTGCGGATGCGTGCTGAGCGGCTGGGGCTGGCGGGCGCGCCGATCCGGCTGGCGGCGGCAACTTCGGTGCGCGATATCCTGACCACGCTGGCAGGAGTGCGCCCGCCAGCCTTGCTGGTGATCGATTCGATCCAGACGATGCATTCCGACCAGATTGAAGGTGCGCCAGGCACTGTCAGCCAGGTACGCGCCTCGGCTTTCGAGCTGATCCGCTATGCCAAGGAAAACGGCACGGCGCTGGTGCTCGTCGGCCATGTCACCAAGGATGGCTCCATCGCGGGGCCACGCGTGCTGGAACATATGGTCGACGTGGTGATGAGCTTTGAGGGCGAGCGCAGCCATCAGTACCGCATCCTGCGGTCCTTGAAGAACCGCTTCGGCCCGGTCGACGAGATCGGCGTTTTTGCCATGGCGCAGGAAGGCCTCGAGGAAGTTGCCAACCCCTCGATGCTGTTCCTCTCGGGCCGCGAGGAAGCGATCACTGGCAGTGCAGTATTCCCGGCGATCGAAGGCACGCGGCCGGTGCTGATCGAGGTGCAGGCGCTGATCGTGCGGTTGGCCAGTGGGGCCACGCCTCGCCGTGCGGTGGTCGGCTGGGATTCGAGCCGGCTGGCGATGCTGCTGGCGGTGCTGGAAGCTCGCTGCGGGCTCAATTTTTCCTCGGCAGAGGTCTATCTCAATGTCGCAGGTGGTTATCGGCTGACTGATCCGGCGGCAGACCTTGCCGTCGCCGCCGCGCTGGTCTCGGCGCTGTCGGACAAGCCGCTGGCAAAGGATGCGGTCTGGTTCGGCGAAGTTTCGCTCGCGGGCGAAGTGCGGCCCGTGGCGCACAGCGGCATTCGGCGGCGCGAGGCAGCCAAGCTGGGCTTTACCCGGGCAATTGGACCACGCGCAGCAGGCGAGCCGGAAAGCGCAAATGCTTACGCCGGCTTAACCATGCTGCCAAATCTCGTTGACCGGATTCTGGCCGGGGCCTAGATATGTCAGCCTATGACGGGCCTTGATATTCTTGTGATGATTGTCGTTGGCGCCTGTGCCGTCACCGGCTTTTTGCGCGGATTCGTGCAGGAGATCCTCGCACTGTGCGCCTGGGTTTTCGCATTGTTCGCTATCCACTATCTCCACGGCCCGCTTTACGAGTTCCTCAAGCCCGAAATCGGCACCACGTCGGGCGCTTCGGTGCTGGCATTCGCGTTACTGCTGCTGGTGCCCTATGCCACGATCAAGGTGCTTGCCGGCAAAATGGGGCAGAGCAGCCGCGCATCCGTTCTCGGCCCGATTGACCGGGTGCTGGGTTTTGGCTTCGGCACGATCAAGGGCTTCATCATCGTCGTGCTGGCATTTTCGCTGGTGGTGCTGGGCTATGACCTGGCCTGGGGCGCGGGCGGGCGACCCAACTGGATCGCCCAGGCGCGCACTTATCCTTTCATCAATGCCGGCAGCGAGAAGCTGGTTGACCTGATTGCAGAGCGCCGCCAGAAATCTGGCCGCGACGGGCCCAAGTCGTCAGCCAGGAAATAACCATGGCAAGTGCCGCGGCGCTTTATACACCGGATGTTCTGGCGCTCGCCACCAGCCTGTCCCACTGGCCTTGGGACGATGCATTGCCATTGCAAGGCTCGTCGCGCTCGAAGAGCTGCGGAAGCGCAGTGTCGCTTGGCCTCGCAACCGACGTTACGGGGCACATTGCCGCGCTGGGCATCAGGGCACAGGCCTGTGCGATCGGACAGGCAGCCGCTGCGATCTTCGCAAAGGAGGTAATCGGAAAAGACGGTTTCGCAATTGCGGAGGCCGAACGTGCCATCCGGGCCTGGCTGGCTGGCGAGGCGCCGCGCCCGGATTGGCCGGAGCTGGAACTGCTCGAAGCGGCACGCGCCTATCCCGCGCGCCATGGGGCCATTTTGCTTGCTTGGCAGGCAGCCCGGGACCTGCTTCACACTGGCGATTAGCGCGGCTAAGGCTAGTCAAATCGATTCAGGTTAGCCGATACAAGTGGGGAGCATTTCATGGCAGATTCGCAAAGCATGACGGCGGTTGAGCCAAGCGCATCGGATATGCGTCTGGTCATAGCTGCAAGCTCGGCTGGAACTGTGTTCGAATGGTATGACTTCTTCATTTACGGCACGCTTGCTGCAATCATCGGCAAAACCTTCTTCCCTTCCGGAAACGCCACGCTCGAAGCGCTAATGGTCTGGGCGGGCTTCGCGGTCGGCTTTGGCTTTCGGCCACTTGGCGCGATCCTGTTTGGCTATCTGGGCGACAAGCTGGGCCGCAAATATACATTTCTGGTAACCGTCACGCTGATGGGCGTCGCCACGGCGGGGGTTGGTTTCCTGCCGTCGTCGGCCAGCATAGGCATCGCAGCGCCGATCATCATCATCCTGCTGCGCGTGCTCCAGGGGCTGGCGCTGGGCGGCGAATATGGCGGCGCGGCGATCTATGTCGCCGAACATGCGCCCGATGGCCGCAAGGGCTATTATACAAGCTTCATCCAGGCCAGTGTGGTTGGCGGCTTCGTGCTCAGCCTTGTGGTCGTACTGGGCTGCAAAGCGGTTATGAGCGCTGAAACCTGGAACGACTGGGGCTGGCGCGTGCCGTTCCTTCTGTCGATCCTGCTGCTGCTGATTTCGCTGTGGATGCGGCTCAAACTGTCCGAAAGCCCGGTGTTCAAGGCGATGAAGGAACAGGGCGAGCTTGCCGGCAATCCTTTCGTCGAGAGCTTCACTTATCCTGGCAACAAGAAGCGCCTGTTCATTGCGCTGTTCGGCGTTGGCGCAGGGCTTACCGTGGTCTGGTACACTGCGATGTTCTATGGCCTCAGCTTTCTCAAATCGGCAGTGCGGCTGGAGGATACTTCGGCGGAAATCATCGTCGGACTGGTCGCCATGGTGGGCATGGTGTTCTTCATTTACTTCGGTAATCTGTCGGACAGGATCGGGCGCAAGCCATCGATTATCTGGGGCTATCTGCTCACGCTGCTGTTGCTGTTCCCGGTGTTCTGGGCGGTCAGCGCCTATGGCAATCCCGGGCTTGCTGAAGCCGCGCGCCGCGCGCCGGTGGTGGTCTCAGGCCCGGCCTGCAATTTCGATCCCTTCTCGGGTGAGCAGAAATCGCAGTGCGGCAAGTTGATTGCTGATCTCGCTGGCGTGGGTGTTGCCTACAGTCTCAGCGAAGGGCCCGCGCTGAACCTCAGTGTGGGCGGCAAGGCGCTGCCGGTCGAGACATACGCCTGGGACGACAAGGCGGCGAGAGCCAAACAATTGCAGCAATGGCTGGGCGATGCTGGTTATAATCTCAACAAAATCACGCCCAGCCTGAAAGACGGCCTTGTTATCGGCGGCATCTTGCTGGTGCTGATGTTCCTTTCAGCCATGACCTACGGGCCGGTGGCAGCCTTGCTTACCGAGATGTTCCCGCCGCATATACGCTATAGCTCGATGTCGATCCCCTATCACCTCGGCACGGGCTATTTCGGCGGCTTCCTGCCGCTGATCGCTGCCTATATTGTCGCCAAAACAGGCGATCCCTTCGCGGGCATCTGGTATGCCTGGGTGGTGACGCTAGTGGCATTTGCAATCGCCTGGTGGGGCCTGAAGGGCGGGCCGCCGAAAGACTTCGAGCAAGATGCCACCTGAAACACCGCCGGCGGCGCTGCGCCTCGAGATTGACCGGGCGGCGCTGGCGGCGAACTGGCGGGCGCTGGACCGGCTATCGGAAGCGGCCAGCGCGGGCGCGGCGGTCAAGGCCGATGCCTATGGCGTTGGCGCCAGGGTCGCCGTGCCGGTGCTGCGCGAAGCGGGCTGCCGCGATTTTTTCGTGACCTATGCCAGCGAAGCGGCGGATCTTATCGATCTTGCCCCCGCTGCCGAAATCTCGCTGCTTCACGGGCCGCTGCGGCAGAGCGATGCTTCGTGGGCACGTCAGACAGGCGTGCGCGTTGTGATCAACAGCCTTGAGCAGGCAGCGCGATGGCTCGAGGCGGGCGGGGGGTTGTGCGATGTGATGGTCGATACCGGGATCAACCGGCTCGGCCTGCCGATGGCCGATCTTGGCAATCCGGCGATCCGCGCGCTCGAGATCGACGTGCTGCACTCGCACCTCGCCTCTGCCGATGAGGACAGCCCCTTCAACGAGCACCAGCTCGCCCTCTGGCAGGCGGCGCAGCAACTGCTCACACATCGCCGCGCCAGCCTGGCCAACAGTGCTGGTATCGTATTGGGAGCTGCTTACCACGGCCAGCTGACCCGCCCGGGGCTGGCGCTCTATGGCGGGGTGCCGCGCGGTGAACTGGCGGGACAGATCGCGCAGGTTGCGCGGCCGATGGCAGCGGTGATGCAGGTGCGCACGCTCGCTGCCGGGGATACCGTGGGCTATAACCGCGTGTTTACCGCGCCAAATGCCATGCGCGTCGGCGTGGTGGCGTTGGGCTACGCCGATGGCTATTTGCGCTGCTGGTCCGGCAAAGGGCTCGCCCGCTGGCAGGGCTCGGCGTTGCCAGTGCTTGGCCGGGTTTCGATGGACATGATTGTTCTTGATCTCGCCGCCGCGCCTGACTTGCGCGAAGGCGACTGGGTCGAGCTCGACTACGCCCTGCCGCAAGCGGCGGCTGCGAGCGGCTTGTCGCAATATGAGCTGCTTACCCTGCTCGGTCAGCGCTTCTCGCGCTGAGCCGAATTGCTGCGCAGCAGGCTTGTGTTGCACTGCCGTTGCTGCACATGCTAACAAAGCGCACACAAGGCGGGAGTTTCGACGGCGATGAGCGAGAACGACGGCAAGGATGGCGATACCGTCATCATCAAGAAATACGCCAACCGGCGGCTCTACAACACCCGCTCGTCAAGCTATATCACGCTGGATCATCTCGCAAAAATGACCCGTGAGGGGGTCGAGTTCAAAGTGCTCGACGCCAAGACCGGGGCGGACATCACCCACCAGATCCTGACCCAGATCATCATGGATGAAGAGGCCGGCGGCGAGCAGATGCTGCCCGTCAGTTTCCTGCGTGACCTCATCCGCATGTATGGCAATTCGATGCAGTCGCTGGTGCCGCATTATCTCGAAGCCTCGATGACCAATTTCCGGGCCAACCAGTCAAAGCTGGCCAAGGCATTTGAGGATAGTCTGGGCAGCAATCCGCTTGCGAAGCTGGCGCAGCAGAACCTCGCCGTGTTCCGCGCTGCGGCAACCGCATTCATGCCGGGGGGCGCAAAAAGTGAGCCGGCAGCGCCAACCGGCGACACGTCCGATGAACTGGCGGTTTTGCGCGCACAAATGGCGGAAATGCAGCGCAAGCTCGATTCGCTCGGCAAATAACCTTCCCGCCTCAGTTTCAAATGCCAACGCCTAGCTGAAAGCCTTTCACTGTGTCCGCAATCCGCCATGCCCTGACTGTCACTCGCGATTCCGATTTTGCCCAGTGGTACCAGGAAGTTATCTCCGAGGCTGAAATGGCCGAGGAAAGCGGTGTGCGCGGCTGCATGGTTATCCGGCCCTGGGGTTACGGCATCTGGGAGCGGATTCAGGCGCTGATGGATGCGCGGATCAAGGCGGCGGGGGTGGAGAACTGCTATTTTCCGCTGTTCATTCCGCTGAGCTATTTCGAGAAGGAGGCCGATCACGTCGAGGGCTTTGCCAAGGAGATGGCGGTTGTTACCCACCACCGTCTGATCGCAGACGGAAACGGCAAGCTGATCCCCGATCCGGAGGCTAAGCTTGAAGAACCGCTGATCGTGCGCCCAACCTCGGAAACCGTGATCGGTGCGGCGATGGCGCGCTGGGTGCAATCATGGCGCGATCTGCCGCTGCTGACCAATCAATGGGCCAACGTTGTCCGCTGGGAAATGCGCACCCGCATGTTTCTGCGGACCAGC
>CAXNKI010000096.1:0-5879 GCA_964202645.1 Alphaproteobacteria bacterium
GCCAGGGCGAGGAGCTGGAGCCGGCGCGCGCCAAGGCCAAGCTGATGGGCGTGCCCGACGAGCACATCTATATCGACGACCTGCGCGAGGAATTCGTCCGCGATTTCGTCTTCCCGATGATGCGTGCGAATGCCCGCTACGAGGGCGACTATCTGCTCGGCACTTCGATTGCCCGCCCGCTGATTTCCAAGCGGCTGGTCGAGATCGCGCACGAGACCGGCGCCGATGCAGTGGCCCATGGGGCGACCGGCAAGGGCAACGATCAGGTGCGCTTCGAGCTGTCGTGCTATGCGCTCGATCCGAACATCAAGGTCATCGCCCCCTGGCGCGAATGGGACCTTACCAGCCGCACCGCGCTGATCGCCTGGGCCGAACAGCACCAGATCCCCGTGCCGAAGGACAAACGCGGCGAAAGCCCGTTTTCGACCGACGCCAATCTGCTGCACACCTCCAGCGAAGGCAAAGTGCTGGAGAACCCGTGGGACGAGACTCCGGACTATGTCTATTCGCGCACGGTCAATCCCGAGGATGCACCCGACGCGCCGGAGTATATCACCGTCGATTTCGAACGCGGCGACGGCGTGGCGCTGAACGGCGCTGCAATGAGCCCCGCCACGCTGCTCACTGCGCTCAACGAACTTGGCCGCAAGCACGGCATCGGCCGGCTCGATCTGGTCGAGAACCGCTTCGTCGGGATGAAAAGCCGCGGCATGTATGAAACACCCGGCGGCGAAATCTATGCTCGCGCGCATCGCGGCATTGAAAGCATCACGCTCGATCGCGGCGCGGCGCATCTCAAGGATGAGCTGATGCCGAAATATGCCGAGATGATCTACAACGGCTTCTGGTTCGCGCCCGAGCGCGAGATGCTGCAGGCGGCGATCGACCACAGCCAGGTGAAAGTCAGCGGCACGGTGCGGCTCAAGCTATACAAGGGTTCTGCCTCCGTGGTCGGACGCAAGTCGCCAAACAGCCTCTATTCGGAGCGGCACGTGACCTTCGAGGACGATGCCGGCGCCTATGATCAGAAAGACGCGGCGGGCTTCATCAAGCTGAATGCCCTCCGGTTGCGGTTGTTGGCGCAAAGGGACCGCTAAACCCGGTTACGCGCCCTGGCGCAGAGGGAACGTTAGCAGGGAAACTCGTGATCCCCGGGCCAGGTCCGGGATGATGCCCAAGGCATGAAGCTGATTCATAACGCAGAATCAGCAGCACGAAATGCGCTCCACAGCTTATCCCGGACTTGTCCACCGAGGATGCGGAAAAATGCGTTTTACCCCCGCATTTTTTGCTTGCGCGACTCAGAATCAAGGCGCAGCATTCAGGTGTCGAAAGGGAAGATATCCTCTCAGCTTGCGGGTCTAACCACCTGAAAGTTAACGGAGAAACTCAACCCGATTGAGGTGGCTGCGATGCCCGCAGCAGCGTCGGAAAACACGCAGAGCAGACCCCTCGGGAGAAGCTTTCGCGAACCGCAGATGCAGCGAGAGGCCCAAGGTCATCGGCAGGCTCCAGGCGAGCCGGAAGGAGCGAAAGCGAAGCTGCGCAGACGGGCCGGAAAGCAAAGCGGAGCCAGGCACCCGATGGACGCCGGCAGGTAGTGCGGACCGCAAGGCCCAAGCAGACCAGCCGGAAAGGTGTGGGACGGCCCTTGGAACCGCCAGGTGGAAGGAAAGACTTCCCTGAAGTCAATCCGACCGCCTGACGGGACCGCACGCCAGTGCAAGTATGCCGGTCAATGGTTGCAGTTCGCTGCGCGCTGCAAGGCGCAATGCGGGCAAGGCAGCCTGACAGACAGCCAATGCCCTTGTGACGGACGTGGCCTTTAGGGGCTCACCCCGGAGCAGGTCAGGCCCGATGCGACGAGCATCACGATGCCAAAGCACCCCGGTGCCCCAAGCACTCGCGGCGCTCGATGAGCATCACAGCGGCTAGGTGGAACGTCAGGCAGGTTCAACGCAACCGCGAATTGGCCACATGCGGCGCAGGCGATAGTGGGGTCGGCAGCAATGTCGGCCCCATTTTGCGTCTGGCCCCGCCCCAGCTAAGCAGCCACACCCTCCGGCTCATCCGCATCGAACTGGTAGAATCGCTCATACTGCTCGCGGTAGGCCAGGATCGGCCCATCGCCCTTGACCAGCAGCGGGCGGCGTTCGCTCTTCTTGGAATTCCAGATCGGAATGTCCTGTTCCACCTGCTTGACCAGATCCCGCATCCGCGCCTGCGTCACGCGCAGCTGGCCATCGCTGAGGCCGAGGATGTGATAAAGCTGCCAGCGCAGATGGGTCCATTCGGAGGTAATCGGGGTCACCTGCTGGCTCATCACCACATGGGTCACATCGACGAATTCGGTCATCGACTGGCCCGGCCCGGTGGCGGTCGCATCGATCTTGCCGGTCATCAGCCCCCGCGGCGTGTTCATCTCGGCGACCACCGTGTTGCGGCGAACCCAGCCCTCGATCTTGAACTCGGTCGCTGGCGGGCCAGCCACGCCGTGCACGGCCTTGAAGTGCTGATAGTCCTGACCGTTTTCGGGGATTTCGCTGCAATGGATGTTGATCGTCCATTCATAGGTACCGCCGACCACCCAGTCGCCGTTCGGGCATTCGGGAAGACGCGCGATCTCCCATTTGGGCGCAGCTTTCTTCGGATGATACCAGACATAGGCCACGCCATCGACTTCGCGAACCAGCCACGTCGGCAGGCAATTCCGCTTCATGCTCGGCGAGATGGCGTCGGTGTAGGGGATTTTGACCACCCCGCCCTCGCCGTTGAACCGCCAGTGGTGATAGGGGCAGCGCAGATCGTTGCCGGTCACGTCGCTGTTCACGCCCAGATGCGCGCCCATGTGCGGGCAAAACGGATCGACCGCGCGCAACACGCCATCGCCGCCGCGCCAGACGACGAATTCGGTGCCGAAATAGCGCATGGTGCGGATTTCGCTGTTGCCGATATCAGCAGAGCGCGCGATCGCGAACCAGCCGAAGGGGATCGGCATATCGGCATAACCGCGGTCGAGCTGGGAGGGGATCTGGTGCATGGCTAGCCTCGCTTTTGCTTATCGCCCGCGCGGAATGTCGCGGAAGGGCACGTCCTTGTCCACCCGCACATCGCCGGGCAGCCCGAGCACGCGCTCGGCGATGATGTTTTTCATGATCTCGTCAGTTCCGCCGCCGAGCCGCAGCCCCGGCGCCCACAGATAGCGATGCTGGAAGGCGCCGCCGGCGAGCGCCAGCGCGGGATCGTCGATCAGCCCGGCGTGATCGAGAATATCGAGCGCCTGGCTGGATAGATTGCCGCCCAGCCCCGACCACAACAGCTTGCCCGCCGAGCCTTCCGGTCCCGGCGTTTTGCCGTGGCTCAGCGCGGTGAGCGTGCGAAAGCTGAGCAGGCGGATCGCCTCGGCATCAACATAGAGATCAGCGAGCCATTCGCGGAAGGCGGGATCATCCAGCGCGGCGCCATCGAAACTCGGCACCTGCTTCGCCAGTTTCATCACATCGCGCCAGCTGAGCCCGGTGCCCGACCCCAGCGCCGCGCGCTCGTTCATCAGAGTCGAGATGATCACCTTCCAGCCACCGCCGACTTCGCCAACCCGCTGGTTGTCTGGCAGACGAACATCGGTCAGGAACACCTCATTGAGCTCGTTGTCGCCTGACATCATCATGATCGGGCGCACTTCCACGCCGGGGGTCTTCATATCGAGCCAGAAGGCGGTCAGCCCCTTGTGCTTGGGCACCGAGGGATCAGTGCGGGCGACAATCATGCCATAGTCGGCAATCTGCGCGCCGCTGTTCCAGACCTTCTGGCCATTGAGCACCCAGCCATCGTTATCCTTGACCGCGGCGGTGCGGATTCCCGCTGAATCCGAGCCACTGCTCGGCTCGGAAAACAGCTGGCACCAGATCTCATCGCCACGAACCGCCGGAGGCACGCGGGCGAGCGAGGCCGGATCACTGCTGAATTCCAGAATCGCTGGCAGCAGCATGTGCAGGCCGGTCATGAAATAGGTGAACTGGATGCCGGCGCGCGCTTCTTCCTGATTGAAGATCGCTTCCTCGATCTGGGTACCCCCCGCCCCGCCGCGCTCCTTTGGCCATGACAGGCAGGCATAGCCCGCATCTGCCTTGGTGGCCTGCCAGCCGCGCGCGACTTCCTTGTGCGCTGGATGCCAATTGCGTCTTTCCTCTGGCGAGAGGTGCGACATGTCGGGGCGGTTGGCCTCGATCCAGCTGCGGACCTTGGCGCGATATTCAGCCTCGGCGGGATTGTCTTCGAAGTTCATGCGGCTTCCTCCGCTGCAAGCCGCGCAACCAGCCGGTCGGCCAGCCGCCGCTTCCAGTCGCGCGGCGCACCAAGGATCAGCCCGAGGTGCTTGGCGCGGCGATAGAAGAAGTGGCAGTCCGCCTCCCAGGTAAATCCGATTCCGCCGTGAGTCTGGATGTTTTCCTTCGCCGCCAGTGCATAAGCCGCCGATGCCGAAACCCGCGCGGCTGCGGCGGCGACCGGCAACTCGGGCGCATTGCTCGAGAGCGCCCAGGCGCCGTAATAGGCATTGGCACGGGCGACTTCGTTGCGCACGAACACGTCGGCCAGCTTGTGCTTGATCGCCTGATAGGAACCGATTGGGCGGCCGAAGGCATAGCGTTCCAGCGCATAGTCGCGCGCCATCTCCAGCGCGCGGTCCGCACCGCCCAGCGCCTCGAACGCGAGCAGGATTGCGGCGCGGTCGTGCACGCGGGCGAGCTGTTCGTGGCCATTGCCGGGGGCGAGCGGCTCGGCAGGTGCCTGGTAGAAAGTGATCCGCGCGGCCCCGCGCGTCGGGTCGATCGTCGAGACCATTTCGCGCCGAACCCCCGGCCCGGTGAGATCGACCAGGAACAGCCCTTCCTGCGCCAGCACCACTGCGTGGCTAGCCGCCATACCGTCAGTCACCGGCAGCTTGGTTCCGGTTAGCCTGCCGTTTTCGAACTTTGTCGCGATACGCGCGGCCGAGAGGGTTCCCGGCCCTTCGCTCACGGCAAGCGTTCCGATCAGCTCGCCGCTTGAAATCAGAGGGAGCAGCGCCGCCTTCTGCGCCTCGGCTCCCGCCACCAGCAGCGCCTCGGCAAAGAGATAGACGCTGGAGGCAAACGGCACCGGCGCCACTGCGCGGCCCAGTTCCTCGGCCAGCGCGCAGAGCTCGACGTAGCCGAGCCCCAGCCCGCCATATTCCTCGGGGACTGCCGCGCCGCACCAGCCCTGCTCGCCGATCCGCGCCCACAGCGCCGCGTCGTAACCCATATCCGGCGCTTCGAGCACCCCGCGCGCGACCGTGATCGGGGCGACAGCAGCAAGGAACTTGCGCACTTCGTCCTTAAGTGCCTTCTGGTCATCGGTGTAATCGAAGTTCACTGGGTGCTCCGGAAGCCAAGCTTGCCAATACACATGCCCTGTTGCATTACCTAGCCCTGACTCGCAAGCCGAAAGGATACATTCGATGCCCCGTCCCCGCGATATCGGCGTAATCGACACGCTGATCGGCTTTCGCGACACCCACCAGATGGGCGTCGCCAGCACCAAGGGCGACTGGCAGCGCCATCCGGCGGAATACATGTTCAAGGAAATTCCTGAAGAAATCGGCGCGGAGGACAACCGGCTCGATTCGATCGGGGAAACCGTGGCGCAGATGGACGTCCACAACATCGCCGTCGGAGTGATCCACATGAGCGACGACCGCGCCGAGGAAGCGCTGCGGCGCTATCCGACCCGCTTCGCCGCGATCCGCCCGGTCAATCCTAACCTGGGCATGGACGCGGTCCGCCTGATCGCGCGCGAACATGCCGAGGGCAAGATCAAGGGGGTCAGCTTTTTTCCGTCCGGCCAGCAGCCGCCGGTGC
>CAXNKI010000097.1:0-5869 GCA_964202645.1 Alphaproteobacteria bacterium
TCAATCGCCGCAAGAAGCCGGACACGCAAATCCAACGATAAAGGCTGCCCCATCCATGCTGGCCTCCTTCACCAGCACGGATTCTGAATCAGAAAATCCGCCCCTTGGGAATCCCTTATGATTCAGAACGGTCGAAAACCGCTCTAATATCCGCGAAACTGCGGCTTGCGCTTTTCCATGAATGCGCGGCCGGCTTCCTTGCCGTCATGCGACAGGCTCGCGCGCGCATTGGCCGGGCCTTCGATCGCCATTGTGTCCTCCAGCGTACCAGTCTCCGCGGCATTGAGATTGCGCTTGATCCCGGCGTAGGCGAGCCCCGGCCCTTCGGCGAGACGAAGCGCGAGGGCACGCGTCTCCGCTTCCAGCGCTTCATCGGCCACCACCCGGCTGACCAGCCCCATGGCAAGTGCATCTGCGGCGCCGATTTTCTCGTCGAGCAGATAAAGCTCGCGTGCTCTTGCGGGGCCGACCAGCTTGGTCAGCAGATAGCTGCCCCCCGGATCACCGCAGCGCCCTGCGCTGGCGAAGGCGGCTTTCAGCACGGCGGTTTCCGAGGCAATGCGCAAGTCGCAAGCGGCGGCCAGCACCAGTCCTGATCCCGCAGCAGGCCCGCGGATGGAAGCGATGGTCGGCTTGCTCATGCGGTGGAGCAGGATCGGGATCTGGGCATCCTCGACCATCCGCGTGGCCACCTGTTCGGGTTCCAGCCATAGGGGGTCGTCTTGCCATTTCGCGGCGAGCGGATCGCTCTCCATACCCGATGCCAGGTCAAATCCCGCGCAGAAGCCGCGCCCTGCGCCAGCCAGCACCAGGCATTTGACCCCGGGATCGCGCGAGGCATCGAGCAGCGCCGAATGCAATTCGCGCATCAGTGCACCAGTGAGCGTGTTCAGGCGATCCGGCCGGTTAAGCGTCAGCGTGCGGACACCGCTATCGTCGGTGACAAGCAGCATCAGGTGGCCTTCTTGATGCCAAGGTGGTCAGTCAGGACGAACTGGCCCGACTGGGCATAGGCTGAGGCATGGCCGAGCTGGTGGGTATCGAAGCACGACTGGATCGCCGCATACTGGCCTTGGATGTCAAGTGTCTGGTTGACCACGCGCTTGGCCATGGCGAGCGCATGAGGATGCATTCCCGCGATCCGCAGCGCCATTTCGCGCGCGGTCGCCTGCAATTCTTCGAGCGGCACCACGCGGTTGACCATTCCCAGCTCGCGCGCCTCTTCGGCGCTGACCGAGGAGGCCATGAACAGCATTTCCTTCGCCTTGCGGGCGCCCAGCTCCCAAGTGTGGCCGTGGTACTCAACCCCGCCGATGCCCATCAGCACGACGGGATCGGAAAACTTTGCATTGTCCGCCGCGACGATCAGGTCACACGGCCAGGCGAGCATCAGCCCGCCCGCGATGCAGGCGCCCTGAACGGCAGCAATCGAGGGCTTGGGAATATCGCGCCAGCGCCGCGAAAAGCCGAGGAAGTGCTTCGCCTCCCAGGTATAGAGCCCCATGGTGCCGGTCTGCTTGATCTCGGAAGTGAGCTTCTCGATCGTGGCGCTGCCTTTGTTGGCATCGGGCGAGGTGTCATGCCCGGCCGAGAAGTGCGGGCCTTCAGCATTGAGCAGGATGACTCGGACATCGTCGTCGGCGGCGGCGCGCTCCCAGGCATCATTTAGCGCGACCAGCAGCGCCTCGTTCTGGGCATTGCACCGGTCGGGCCGGTTGAGCGTGATCGTGGCGATGCGATCGCTGACGGAATAGAGAACGATATCGGACACGTGAACTCTCCCAAGGCAGGCAATTTTTGCTTGGCGCTAATTCTTGCACCGCGCTTGATGCGAGTCCATCCTGAAGCCGACCACCACAATAAAAATGGGCGAGGATGAGGATGACCAAGGCGCTGCCGTTCCCGGTCTATGACGCGGACCACCACCTTTACGAATCGGCTGATGCACTCACCCGCTATCTGCCCGAGCGCTACAAGCGCGATTTCTATTTCGTCGAGAAGGACGGGCGCACCAAGCTGGTAATTGCAGGGCAGCTTTCCGAATTCATTCCCAACCCGACTTTCGAGGTCGTCGCCCGGCCGGGCGGCTGGGAGGAGTGGTTCCGCGCCCGGAACCGCCAGGGCCTCTCACGACGCGAGTTGCAGGGCAAGGCGATCCGCCCACCTGAAGCATGGCGGAATGGCAAGGGGCGGCTTGAAGAGCTTGACGCACAGGGCATTCACGCCGCGCTGATCTTTCCGACGCTTGCCTCAGTGGTGGAAGCACGCATCGGCCCGCGCGGTGATGTGGCCGCTGCGCTGTTTCATTCCCTCAATCAGTGGGCGGTGGATGAATGGGGCATGGCGACAGCAGACCGGCAGTTCTTCGTTCCGTTCATCGCAATGACGGATGTCGCCAAGGCGGTCGAAGAGCTTGAATTCGTGCTCAGCCACAGCGCGCGGGTGGTCAATGTGCGCCCGGCGCCGGTGCCCGACATTCGCGGCAGCCGCTCGTTCGGCTTTCCTGATTTCGATCCATTCTGGGCGCGGGTAGCCGAAGCCGGGATATTCGTCACCATGCACGGCTCGGACAGCGGCTACGATGCGGTCTCAAGCTGGTGGCGTGGCGATGGTTCAGAATATACACCGTTCGAGCGCGATACTTTCGGCGCGGTCATGGATTCGGTGGGCCGGCCGATCACCGATGCGGTCACGGCGCTGATCTGCCACGGTGTGTTCGAGCGCCATCCGACATTGAAAGTCGCCTCGGTGGAGAACGGAGCGACCTGGGTCGAGCCACTGCTGAAGCGTCTGGATCGGGCATATGGCCAGATGCCGAACGCATTTGCGGTCCACCCACGCGAACAGTTCGAAAAGCACATCTGGGTCGCCCCGTTCTACGAGGATGACGTCAATGAGCTGAAAGAGATGATCCCGGTTGAGCGCATTCTGTTCGGCAGCGACTTTCCCCATCCCGAAGGCGTTGCCGATCCGCTCCAGTATCTAGTGGAATTTGCTAGCTATGCGCCTGACGAGGTGCAGAAAGTGTTTTCAAGTAACCTCAAGGGGCTGCTGGAAGGCAGGCCAATCTAGAGGATCGTGCGAAAAACGTCGCGACAACAGATATCTAGATAAGGCCGGGGACGATCCGCGCTTTAACCGACTTTGCATAATCAACGTAGAGCGGATCCTGCAGCAGGAACTTTTCTTCCTCGATCGCGCGCAGATAGAGCAGCACCCAGGTGATCATATAGATCGCGACGTTCCAGAACGAGAAGTATAGCAGCATGAAGCCGATGTGGTTTAGCACATAGCCGGTGTACATCGGATGGCGCACGAAGCGGTAGGCGCCGCCGGATTTGACCCCGCGGTTGGCCGGGATTAGCCCGAAGCTGCGGCGCAGCGACAGCTTGGCGGCAAGTGCAATGGCAGTGCCGGTCCAGATGAACGGCGCGGTGACCCAGTCAGGCGCCAGCATTACGCCCTCCGGGAATACCAGCAAGGACGCGCCGGTTCCGGCAAAGGCGATGAAGGTGGTGTAGAACGAGCTCGACCAGGTGCCTTTGCGCTGGAACACCAGGAAAACCACTGCCGAAACTTCGCTCGCGAGCAATAGCAGAATATGTGGATGCAGGCTGAGCACCGGGATCAGCCGCCAGATAACCATAGCCGCAAGCACAATCAGAACGACGCGCTCTGCCAACCTTACCAATTCCGCCATGATTGCACCCCGATTGCTAACGGGGACGTAATGCGGGAGGTGCAGTTAAGATTTTGCTAAGGCTATTTCAGCGCAAGCAACTTGTAGCTGTCATCGTCCGGATAGCGCCCGCCCGGCTCGATCATGATGCCCAACATGCCTTGCGACCAGTCGGCTGAATCGGGGTATTGCCGGAACCAGTCAGTAACCACCTTGCGCTTGAAGATGCGCCATTCGTCGCCGCGCTTTTCCAGCGTGTCGAGATAGCGGCCAGCGCCGATCACGTCGTTCTTCTTGCCATCGGGCAGGTTGATGCGGTGGAAGCCATAGAAATAGCTCTCGCAATCGGCGGTGTCGCCATGGACAGCGATCAGTGTGTTCGAGATGAAGTGCTGCGACTGGTCCATGCTGCCCATCACCGGGAACGACCAGGCGATGAATTCTTCAGCGTTTCCAGTGAAGCTCATGTGGTTGTCAGTGCAATCGGGCCAATAGGCGCTGCGCACCATATCGGCATCGAGCCGGTCGACCCCGCGCGAATAGCGGTAGAGGCATTCTCGGATCGCTTCGCGGTCGGCGAGTTCACGCAAGATCTGGCTGGTGGGGGTGGTCATTGCTTGGTCCTCTCCTCGGCTGTCTCGGATGATTGCGCGGTCGGTTCTGCGAGGCAAGCGCTGTCAGCGCAATATCGCCGTGCCGCTGTGCGTGACGATGCGGTCTGCTTGCGCTAGGTCGTGACGATGGTGGAGAGCGCAGATGAACCGGACAAGGACGGCCCGACCGCCTGGCGCTATGCGAAAGCCAGCCGCGCCCATGTCGTCGTCGATGCGGCGGCCTATTTCGAACTGATCCACGAGGCCATGCTGCGCGCGCGCCAGCGGATATTCCTGGCCGGCTGGGATTTTGATTCGCGCATCCGGCTGGCTGGCGGGCGTCGCTGGTGGAATCTGCCTCGCAAGGAGTGGTTTCCGGCCCGGTTGGGTGCCTTTATCGTCTGGCTGGTGCGGCGCACGCCTGGTCTGCAAATTCGCCTGCTCAAATGGAATTTCGGCGCACTGCGCTATCTGTTTCGCGGCACCATGATATTCGACCTGATCCGCTGGCATTTCCAGCGACGGATCGTGTTCAAATTCGATTCTGCCCATCCGCTGGGGTGCAGCCATCATCAGAAGATCGTGGTCATTGACGATTGCTTTGCGGTCTGCGGCGGCATCGACATGACTTCAGACCGCTGGGATACGCCGGACCACTTGCATGAGGATTTGCGCCGCCGCCGCCGCAATGGCACCGCCTATGGGCCGTGGCACGATGTCACCATGATGATCGAAGGCGATGCCGCGCAGTCGCTGGCGGAACTGGTGCGCGAACGCTGGAGCCAGGCGGGCGGCAAGCCGCTGTTGCCTTGCGCACCGCAGCAGGGCAGCCCATGGCCCGACCGGCTCTCGGCCGAGTTTCGCGATGTCGAGATCGGCATCGCACGCACCCGTGCGGCCTATCGTGGCCTTGCCGAAGTGCGCGAGATTGAGGCGCTGTTTCTCGCCCAAATCGCGCGGGCGAAGCGCTTTATCTATGCCGAAAACCAGTATTTTGCCTCGCGTACGGTTGCCGAAGCCATCGCCGAGCGCCTTGCGGAACCCGATCCGCCGGAGATTGTTCTGGTCATGCCGCTGACGTCGGATGGCTGGCTCCAGCAAGCAACAATGGACGGTGCCCGGACCCGGCTGTTGCATGCGATAGCCGAGCAAGATCACGCCCGGCGGTTTCGGGTCTATGTGCCGATGACCTCGGGAGGCAGCCCAATCTATGTCCATGCCAAGCTGACCATCATTGACGACGAAATCGTGCGGGTCGGCTCGGCGAATATGAACAACCGTTCGATGGGCCTCGATTCTGAAGCCGATGTCTTCATTGATGCGGCACGGCCGGGCAATGCCCATGCTGTCCCGGTAATCGCCAGGCTACGGCTGCGCTTGATCGCCGAACATTGCGGCATCGAAGCGGAAAGGCTCGCTCAGTTGCTCGCCGAACATGGTTCGATGGCGAGAGCAATCGATGCAGTGGGCACACACGGCAAGCACCTTGCTCCTTTTGTCTTGCGTCCGCTCTCGGATACGGAGAAAGCACTTGTCGACAGCGCCTTGCTCGACCCTGAGACGCCCGGAGAATTCTTCGAGCCAATCGGGCGGCGGC
>CAXNKI010000098.1:0-5848 GCA_964202645.1 Alphaproteobacteria bacterium
CAAAAGTCGGCACCACCACCAGACGCGTCGTAATCGCGAAATTCATGTAGCTCGCGGGTTCAATACGTCCTTCCCGCTCGATGCGGCCCGGCGAGGGCACTTCGCGCACCGCCAGGCCGAATGCTTCGGCACGCGCTTGGGCATCAGAATAGATCGCGGCGTTGGGATCGGCGGCCCCGGTTGCCACCGGCAGCGCCAGAACTCCGGGCGCAACAAAGCGTGCAAGGTTGTCGACATGGCCATCTGTGTGGTCACTTATCAGTCCGTCGCCCAGCCACAGTGCGCGCGCGAACCCCAGATCGCCAGCCAGCCGCGCCTCGATATCAGCGCGCGAGAGCTCGGGATTGCGGTTGGGATTGAGCAGGCATTGCTCGGTCGTAACAACAAGCCCGGTGCCATCGCCGTCGATTGCCCCGCCTTCGAGGTTCCAGTCCGAAGTGACGACCTGCAGCCCGGCATCGCGGGCCAGTTCCGCGCCAATGGTTTCATCGCCCGGCATTTCGTACTTGCCGCCCCAGCCATTGAAGCCGAAGCGCCTTGCGATCCGCTGGTCTTGCCCATCCAGCATCACCAGCGGCCCGGTATCGCGGAGCCAGATGTCGCCATAGCGCCGCTGCTCCAGCCGAACCGCTGCCGAACACAGTGCCTGCGCGCGCGCCGCATTGGCTTCATCGCGCACCAGCAGCCGCACTTCCTGCCCGCTGTCTGCCACTGCATTGGCGAAAGCGGCGATCTGTTCCTGCGCGCGGGGCAGGAACCCCGGCCATTCCTCGCCATCATGCGGGAAGCCGATCCACAGCCAGTCCTGCGGATGCCATTCTGGGGGGAAGAATGCGCTCATGGCGCGCCCATAGCGAGTGCAGGCGCTTGCGGGAAGTGCCGTGACAGGGCATCTCCGCCCGGATGACAACCCCCGACTGGAACGGCGCGCTGGAAAGAGCCAGTGCACACTCACCATTCCTCGCGCGCGCCATGGGCCGCCTGCCCGATCTCGTCGCCCTGCTGGAGGCCGGACAAGGCGAGGCGGCGCTGGAAGGGGCGAAGGCCGCGGGCGCAGACTGTGAGGATGTTGGCGTCGCCCTGCGCCGGGAAAGGCTGGCATTGGCGCTGGCGCTGGGGATCGGCGATCTGGCCGGCGCGTTACCCTTGCTGCGGGTGACGGCTGAACTTTCGAGCTTTGCTGACCGGGCGCTTGATGCAAGCATTGCCGATGCCATCCATCGGCGCACGCCAGGCGCAGAGCCTGCAGGTTTTCTCGCGCTGGCGCTGGGCAAGCATGGCGCATGCGAGCTCAACTATTCGTCTGATATCGACCCTATCCTGCTCTATGACCCCCGGATCCTGCCGCGCCGCGAGCGAGACGATCCCGGCGAGGCGGCGTTGCGCATTGCGCGCACGCTGATGGAAACCATGTCAGCAGTGACTGCCGAGGGCTTTGTCTTCCGGGTCGATCTACGCCTGCGCCCGCAATCGGAGGTCAGTCCACTGGCCATCCCCATCGGCGCGGCGCTGGCGCATTATGAAAGCTCGGCACTGGCCTGGGAGCGCGCCGCCTTCATCCGCGCGCGCGCTTGCGCCGGTGATGTGCCTGCTGGCGAGGCCTTCCTCGCCGCGATTCGCCCGTTCATCTGGCGCAAGAGCCTCGACTTCGGGGCGATTGCCGAAGTCGGCCGGCTGACCGCACAGATCCGCGAGCACCATGGCC
Organism: Alphaproteobacteria bacterium; assembly: GCA_964202645.1. Lineage (GTDB taxonomy): Bacteria > Pseudomonadota > Alphaproteobacteria > Sphingomonadales > Sphingomonadaceae > Novosphingobium. Next base: position 1,706 of record CAXNKI010000098.1, read on the forward strand.
AGGTCGAGCGGCCGGGGCCGGGCTTTGATATCAAGCGCGGGCGCGGCGGGATTCGCGAGGTCGAATTCTTCGCCCAGACCCACCAATTGATCCACGGCGGGCGCAACCCGGCACTGCGCCTGCGCGGCACGCGCGAAACGCTTGATGCACTGGCAACTGCGGGCCTCATCGCCAGCGAGGACGCCTTGATGCTCGGCGAGAGCTATGACCGGCTGCGCGCGATCGAGCACCGGCTGCAAATGGTCTCTGACCAGCAGACCCACAGCCTGCCCGAGGATGCCAAAGCACTCGACAATGTCGCCCGGCTCGATGGCCTGCCCGATGGCAAGGCCCTTGTCGCTGAACTTGCGGACATAACCCAGGCCGTGGCGACCCGCTATGACGCGCTGATTGCCGCCGACGCGTCTTCTGCCCATCGCCCGGCAGCGAGCGGTGCAGCGCTGCACGGTGAACTGGCGCGGCTGGGCTTTGCCGATACCGAGGCTCTTGCAGCGCGTATGGCCGGTTGGACATCGGGCAAGCTGCGCGCACTGCGCAGCGATGCCGCGCTCGCCGCCTACGAGGCGATCCAGCCCCAGCTGCTCGCTGCTTTTGCCGCCGCGCCCGAGCCTGACCGGGCGCTGCTGCGCTGGGAGCAATTGCTCACCAATCTGCCCAGCGCGGTCAACCTGTTCCGCCTGCTCGAAGCGCGGCCCGGTCTGCTGCTGTTGCTCGCGCGCGTGCTCAGCCTTGCCCCGCCGCTCGCCGACCTGCTCGCCCGCCGCGCTGACTTGCTTGATCCGCTGATCGATGCCAGCGCGCTCGATCTGCCCGGCAGCGTTGCAGAGCTCGCAGCGAGCTTCAGCGCCGGCGATACGCGCGACGACTACGAGGCAATTCTCGATCGGGTGCGGCGCAGGGTGGGCGATCTGCGCTTTGCTTTGGGCGTTCAGCTGATCGAGGGCGCGCATGATCCGCTGGACATTTCCGCCGCGCTTTCGCGGGTCGCCGAAGCGACGATCCAGGTGCTTGGCCAGGCAGCATGGGCCGAATTCCGGCTTGCCCACGGAGCGATTGCGGACTCGGAGCTGGTCGTGCTGGGGCTGGGTCGAATGGGCGGCGGCGCGCTGACCCATGCTTCCGATCTCGATCTCGTCTTCCTCTTCACGGAGGGCGCTGGCGGCGAATCGGACGGTCGGCGCCCCTTGGGAGCGAGCCTGTATTACAACCGGCTGGCCCAGCGGGTCAGCGCCGCGCTCAGCGTGGCGACGGCAGAAGGCGCGCTGTTCGAGGTCGATACCCGGCTTCGGCCATCGGGCGAACAAGGCCCGCTGGCAGTGAACTTCGGCAGCTTCGCGCGCTATCAGCAGGAGCAGGCGGAGACCTGGGAACACATGGCACTGTGCCGTGCGCGGGTGCTGTTCGGTTCGGACGAGGCGCGCAAGGCGCTGGTCGGCATTGTCTCTGATGCGCTGCTCAAGCCCCGCGCTGCCAAACAGCTGCGCACCGATGTGCTCGAAATGCGCAAGACGATGGCCAGCCACAAGCCGGCGAAAGGCCCACTCGACATCAAGCTGGCGCGCGGCGGGCTGGTCGATCTCGAATTCCTCACCCATTATCTGCAATTGCAGCACGGTGCCGGGCTGGAGGGCGGGCTGACTCCGTTCCTTGGCGATGCGCTGGCGGTGCTGGTGGCAGCGGGGCTGGCGCCCGAATCGCTGGGTCGGGCGCATGATGCTCTGACCCGCCTGCTGGTCGCGCTGCGCCTGCTCGCGCCTGACAGTCAGACGCCGCCAGCCGCGGCTTGCGCGGCGCTTGCCAGAAGCTGCGGTTACGGCGATTGGCAGGCGCTGCTGGCAGGCATTGCCGAGGCGCGTGGCGCGGTCGCAAATGCCTGGCACGATATTCTTGGCGAAAAACTGGAGGTCTGAAAGATGAACAGCAAACCCGGCATCGGCGACACGATGCCCGACGTGGCCCTCGAGACGCCCGACGGCGGCAGCGTGAAAGCGTCCGACTTTGCCGGCGGCAAGCTGGTGGTGTTCTTTTATCCCAAGGACGATACCCCTGGCTGCACCACCGAAAACCAGGACTTCACCGCGCTGGCGGGCGAATTTGCCGCAGCGGGCACCGCGCTGCTCGGCGTGAGCAAGGATCCACCGGCCCGGCACCGCAAGTTCGCCGATAAATACGGTCTCACCGCGCCGCTGGCCAGCGATGCGGCCGAGGGCGGGCTATCCGACGCGCTTGGCATCTGGACCGAGAAGCAGAATTACGGGCGCACTTACATGGGCATGGTCCGCACGACCTATCTGGTGGGCGCGGACGGCAAGATCGCCCGGGTATGGGACAAAGTGAAGGTCAAGGGCCACGCCGCCGAAGTGCTGGAGGCAGCGAAAGCGCTTTGACCAGTCCCGGAGTGACGGTTTCCAGCGCAATTCACGCTGCCCTGCTCGAACCCGAACCGCGCGCCAAGGCCATGGCGGCGCGGCGCGTGGCGCGCGACTGGCGGCTGGGCAGGCTGGCTTTCGTTTTCGACACGGCCATGCCCGATCTCCCCGCGCGGCCGGCCCTTCCCGTGCTGCTGCCGCCAAACCGCATGCCCAAGCGCGGGCGTGGCGGATCGGAGCGCAGCCGCATCGCGCTTTGGCATTCGCTGGCCCACATCGAATTTTCTGCGATTGACCTAGCGCTCGACGCTGCCGGGCGTTTCGGGGCCGAGCTGGGCGAGGAATTCGTCTCGGACTTCCTTGAGGTCGCCGCAGACGAGGCAATGCATTTCGCGCTGCTCGCCCGCCGGCTGAAGGCACTGGGCAGTTCCTATGGCGCGCTGCCGGCTCATGCCGGTCTGTGGGATGCCGCCTATGAGACTCGCCACGATGCCGCAGCCCGACTTGCAGTGGTGCCGATGGTGCTTGAAGCGCGCGGGCTCGATGTCACGCCACCGATGATCGAGCGGCTGCGGGGCGGCGGGGATATGACCGGAATGCGCATCCTGCAGCGAATCCTTGACGACGAAATTCGCCATGTCCGGTTCGGCTCAAAGCACTTTTTTGCGCTCAGCGCCCGGCGCGGAGAATCACCGGAGGCATTGTGGAAAGCCTTGGTAAAACGCCATTTCCGCGGGACCGTTAAGCCTCCATTCAACGACTCAGCGCGCCTCTCAGCCGGTTTATCGCGCAGTTTCTATGCTGCTATTGCCTTGTAAACCTTCCACCCGGTAGCGCAGTTCCAACGAGACGGCGGGGGGTCCGACCATCTCAAAAATCAGTCCCGAAGCACTTTTGGTGCGGCGGAGAATCTGGGTTGCACGGTCTGACTGAAGTCGGTCAGGCGGTATAAACAAGGTGTTTTGAGTGGTCATTTCCAAAGTCTCTGCCGGAATGCAAAAGCTTGGCTACGTTTTCGCCGCCGCTTTTCTGGTTCTCGGCGTAAACCCGGCTCTGGCCAACTCCAGCACGGCAGCAGATATCGCTGCGCCGCTGCGCGCAGCGCAGGATTCTCGCCAGTCGGCGCTGAACAATTCCGATGAAGAATTCCGCCAGCTGTTTTCAAACTGGCGCTCGCTTGACCGGTCGGCTGGCTACGTCGCACCGACAGCAAACCCTGGCTTGTCAGGCCCGGGTTTTTCCGGCGCGCTTGCCCCGATGGCCGCCACCAGGGTCTCGATCCCGTCACGTATGCCAGTTGAAGGCGTGCGCCTGACCAGCGATTTCGGCATGCGCACCCATCCCGTGCTTGGCGGCCGCCGCGGCCACAAGGGCGTCGATCTGGCCGGACCGGTTGGCACGCCGGTGATCGCCACCGCCGATGGCGTGGTCAGCAAGGCCGAATGGTTCAGCAGCTATGGCCTCTACATTTCGCTAGAACATGGTGCTGAAATCCAGACTCGCTATGGTCACATGTCCCGGCTCAACGTCTATGCTGGCCAGCGCATCCGCAAGGGTGACGTGATCGGCTATATCGGTTCGACCGGCCGCTCGACTGGCCCGCACCTGCATTACGAAGTGCGCATCGCCGGCGTGGCGGTGAACCCGGTGCCCTATATGCAGACGGATTCGTTTGAGACGTCGCTTGCTGCAAACACCGCTGCGACACCGGCACCATCCAAGGCCCTGAGCCGCTGACGCTTTTCGGTCAGGGCCATTTAGGCCCGGCCGACCG
>CAXNKI010000099.1:0-5741 GCA_964202645.1 Alphaproteobacteria bacterium
AGAGCCGGAGGCTGAGCCGGAAATCTTCTCTGCCGCCGCGCCTGATAGCGATAGCGCCGCACTCGATGACTGGGACGAAGATAGCGATGAGCAGGAAGTCAAAAGTGACGCCTACGCCAGTCTGACCGGCGCGACGGCTGCGCCAAGCGATCCGGCGGGCGACGATGCGGGGCACGACGATGTGACCGGCAGCATTGGCGACGAACTGCTGCTCGATGCTGACCGGCTCGCGGACTCCGACGATCAGGTCACGCCGCTTGCGCCGGGCCGCCGCCGTGGCCTGCTGTCCAGCGATGACGACAGCTTTGATTCCGGCAGTCGCGCGCCCGCGGGCGGGGGCAGTACACTGTTCGAGCGCATGGCCCGGCTGTCACGTGGCACGAAAGCGCCGGACGAAGCCAAAGACGATTCCGGTGATGGGGACGACGGCGATGACGGCGGCTCGATCAACATTCCGCGCTTTCTCGGCCGCCAGAACAATCAGTAACCGCGCGGACTTGGGAACCGCAGGCTGTTAGCCTGCGGTTAAGGCGCGCTTCGGCAAGCAGCGCCAGACTCTCAGGGGGTCTATCTGGTTCGGAAGGGCTTTAGCGTGCGTGTCGCCGGAAACTTTATGGGCGCTGCGGCAACCGTGTCGCTGTTTGCCTGTCTGATGGCGACTGCGCCTGTTCGCGCGCAACCAAGCGGCGGTGCCGATGGCACACCGGGCCCGGTCGTTCAGCAATTGCCGAACAGCGATTCGATGAACCTAAACGCGGCGCTGGCGCGGCTGGGGCGCAATCCGCGTGATATGGATGCGCTGATCGAAGCCGGTCAGGCAGCGCTGACGGTGGGCGATGTTGATGCCGCAATCGGCTTCTTCCGCCGCGCAGAACAGGTCACTCCGGGCAATCCGCGGGTCAAGGCCGGGCTTGCCCGGGCGCTGGTGTGTAGCGGCAATCCCTACGACGCATTGCCGCTGTTCGATGATGCCGAGCGCGCCGGCGCAATGGACCCGGCCATCGCGCTCGATCGCGGGCTCGCCTACGATCTCGTCGCTGACAATGCCTCCGCCCAACGCTATTATCGCCAGGCTCTGGCCGGCGGTCAGAGCGACGAAGCTACGCGGCGCCTTGCGATCAGCCTGGCGATTGCCGGTGACAAGCGCGCTTCGGGCACCACGCTTTCGCCGCTGCTGATGCGCCAGGATAAAGCCTCGTGGCGTGCCCGCGCTTTCGCGCTCGCCATCATGGGGCAGACCGATGAAGCGATCACTGTGGTCAATGGGACATTGCCCACTGGCCTTGCAGCCGGAATCGCACCCTATCTGCGCTACATGCCGCGACTGACCCCGGCACAACAAGCGGCGGCGGCGAATTTCGGCCAGTTTCCGCGCGCTTCCGAGATCGGTCGCGACGACCCTCGAGTGGCGCTCTATGCTGCTCCTACTGGGCGACGACCAGCGCTGGCGAGCGCTGATGCCGGTCTGATTCCCAAGGGCGAGCCACTGGGCCGCAATGCCCGCAGCCGCGACAACCGTGACAGCCGTTCGGGCACCCGCAACGCAAACACACAGCGCGAGCAGCAACGCCCGCCGGAAGTTGCAGTGGCCGAAACGCCTGCGGAGCGCCTTGCTGCAGCATTCCCGCCGGCTCGTCTGCAGCCAGCGCCGGTCCCCGCTGCTTCCACTCCTGCTGCGCCGACCCCTGCCGCCCGCGCGCCTGCTGCGGCCGCGCCAGCGGCGATTGCCCCGGTGCAGCCCACGCCAGCGCCCCGCAGTCTTGCTGCCGACCCGCCCGTTCCGGCTGTGCCTGCCGCACCGGCCATCGCCGCGCGACCAGCTTTGGCTGTGGCTGCTCCGGTTCCCGCAGTCGTGGCCCCAATCGCGCGCGCGCCTGCGCTCGCTGCAACACCGGTACCTGCGCCAGCAACCGCAACCGCACCGACGCCGACATTGCCCGCGAGTGCGCCGGCTGTGCAGCCGAAACCTTCGGCGGCCCCCGTTTTGCCCCCCATACCGCCAACCCCGCGCAGGCAGAGCTTGGCCGAAGCCTTCAGCTATCTCGGTCGGCCGACGGCGGATGCCTCGCCTGCCTCGGGCGCGGTCGATATCCGGCGGATCCGTCCGGCGCGCGTGCCCGGTGCTGGCGCCGCGACAGCTGTGCCCGCGGCGCCCGTCCATCCCAGCCGCATCTGGGTGCAGCTTGCCACCGGGCGCGACAAGGCCGCGCTGGGCTATGATTTCCGCCGCATTACGCGCGAGGCTGAAACCGCCTTCAAGAGCAGGCGAGCGTTTGTCAGCAATTGGGGCCAGACCAACCGCTTGCTGACGGGGCCGTTTGATAGCGAAGCGGCGGCCAATGCTTTCTTGGGCCAGTTGCGCCGTGCCGATGTCAACGGTGCCTTCGTGTGGACAAGTCCAACCGGCCAAGTGGTCGATGCTCTGGCGGCGAGATGAGCGGGCAACACCCGCCTTTTCCACACCTTGTAAACAGCGAAGTCGAAAATTGGTGGCGAAGGGATTCGCAAGCGGCCCGATGTCGGTCACTAGCCGTGGACACGAGGCGAAACGCGAGAGTTGAACGCAGATGGTCGAAATGAGGGCAAGTCACGGCGATATCGAACGCGACGACGAAGCGGCGCCGGTCGATATGCTTGCCTCGCTATTCGAGGCGCGCGGCTGGCCGCATGAATTCGTCGGGCAGGACGAGATTTCGGCCGATGTGCAGGGCAGCTGGGCCACCTATCAGCTGCGCGCTATCTGGCGGCCGGAGGATCACGTCCTCCAGCTGCTGTGCCTGCCAGACATTCGCGTGACCGACGATAAGCGGCAAGCGATGTTCGAAGTGTTGGCGCTGATCAACGAGCAGCTTTGGCTCGGCCATTTCGATGTCTGGTCGAACGGCAGCGTGCTGCTCTATCGCCATGGGCTGATGCTGGGCGATGAAGGTCTGCTCAGCCCCGGCCAGGCGCAGATCGCGGTGGAATCGGCAATCGAGGAGTGCGACCGCTTCTATCCCGCTTTCCAGTTCATCCTGTGGGGCGACAAGAACCCCACCGAAGCGCTTGCCGCCGCGCTGGTCGATGCGGCGGGCGAGGCTTAAGCGGGTCTCGTGGATTCAATCCTCCTCATCGGCTGCGGCAATATGGGCGGGGCCATGCTGGCCGGATGGCTGGCTGGCGGAATGTCGCCTTCGCGCTTCACGGTAGTCGATCCGTTCCTCGAACAGGCCCCGCAGGGCGTGGAATTGCTGCGCGAATTGCCCGAGCGGAGCTTCGATGCGATCCTGCTGGGGGTGAAGCCGCAGTTGCTTGGTGAAGTCGCGCCGCAGATTGCGCGGCTTGCCGGTGGCGAAACCATTCTTCTTTCGATCCTCGCGGGGGCTGAACTCGCCAGCCTTGCCGCGCGGTTTCCGGCTGCGGGCGGCGTGGTGCGGATCATGCCCAATCTTGCCGCAGCGATCGGCAAGTCGCCCATCGCTCTGGCCGGTCAGGGGCTGGATGAGGTGCAAACGGCGGCGGTGACCGCGCTGATGGCCCCGCTCGGCACGCCCGAATGGCTGGATGAGTCGCACTTTGACGCTGTAACGGCGCTGGCAGGATCAGGCCCGGCGTTTGTCTATCGCTTTATCGATGCGCTGGCGCAGGGCGGCGCGGCACTTGGGCTGCCTGCCGAACAGGCGCGGCGGCTTGCGCTGGCGATGGTTGAAGGCGCAGGCGCGCTGGCCTCTGCATCGGAACATGCCCCCGGAGAACTGGCTCGCCGCGTCGCTAGTCCGGGCGGCACGACTGAGGCCGGGCTGAGGGTGCTAGACGCCGATGCGGCGCTTTCGGAGCTGGTTGCAGCGACGCTCAAAGCGGCCGCAGACCGCAGCGCTGAAATGGCAGCCGCAGCGCGCGACTGATCCTGCGACATTCTGCGACAGGTCGAATTCCGGTTTCGCTTGAAATCGGATCGAAGAACTCCGATATTGATTTCACCCAAGTCCACATCCGCGTGGCCGGGCAACAGGAGTTTGACCAAAATGGCCAACTGGAACGATCCCCAGCCCCGGCAGACGGGCTTCGGCGCGTCTCCGATCCTCAATGGCGAAGCAATCGGCAAAGGCGTGGTCTATGACCAGGGCCTGCGCAAGCACATGCTCTCCATTTACAACTACATGGCATCAGGCGTGCTGCTCTCCGGCATTGTCGCGATGCTGTTCGCTTCGTCCGGCTTGGCGGCGCAAGTGATGGCTACGCCGCTGCGCTGGCTGATAATCCTCGCCCCGCTGGCGTTCATCTTCCTCTTCAGCCCCAAGCGCGAAACTTCGACGCTGCAAGCCATGTTCTGGGGCTTCTGCGTGGTCATGGGCCTGTCGATGTCGACGATATTCCTCGTCTATACGGGGGCATCGATCGCCACGACGTTCTTCGCCACGGCAGGCGCTTTTGCGGGCCTCAGCCTGGTGGGTTACACCACCAAGAAGGACCTGACCGCGATGGGTTCGTTCATGGCGATGGGCGTGATCGGCTTGTTGATTGCTATGGTGATCAACATTTTCATGCAGTCCAGCGCGATGCAGCTGGCGATCTCCGGCATTGGTGTGCTGATTTTTGCAGGCCTGACCGCTTATGATACCCAGCGGTTGAAGAACGAATATGCGATGCTAGCCGGCACTGAATTTGCCGGCAAGGCAATCGTTATGGGGGCACTCAGCCTCTATCTCGACTTCATCAACATGTTCCAGTTCCTGCTGAGCTTCCTCGGCAACCGCGAATAGTCGCAACAACAGCGGAACGGCAACTGAACGTGCCCGGCGTGCAAATCAGCGCGCCGGGCATTTTCTTTGCCGAAATCTGCGTCTAGAGGCTAAAGTTCGGCATCTGATGCCAACGCTTTGCGGGGAGTGGGAAAAGTGAGCAAAATCGGATCGCACAGGATTGGCCGCGCCGCCTTGGCAGCTGCCGGGTTCGTTATTCTGACTGTGGCAATGGCAGCCGATGCCGATGCTCGCCGCCGTCGTCCGCCGCCGCCTCCGCCCCCGCCGCCCCCGCCGCCGGTTGTGGTCATCCCTTATCGGCCGATTGCGCCCAATGGCGCTTCGCCCAATTACCAGACCCCGCCCAAGATGGCCGACGGCCTCTACCGCAGCGTCAATCGCGGGATCAGCCCGGCGCAGACCGTGTGGAATTTCCGCTCGGCCTACAATGTCGCCGCGCTCAATTGCAGCAAGGCCGAATTTCCGGCGATGATCGACAATTACCGCGCATTCCTGCGCGTCCATGCCCGCGCGCTGACTGCGGCAAACCGCACGGTCGATGCCGAATTCCGCGCCCGTCACGGCGCGCGCTTCATCGCCCCACGCGAAAAATACATGACCGAAGTCTACAACAGCTTCGCCTTGCCGATGACGGTGAATGACTTCTGCAGGGCCGTCGATGCGGTCAGCCGCGATGTCCAGCCGACCACGCCAGCCCAATTGACAGCGTTTGCCCAGCGCAGCCTGCCCAACATCCAGATTGTGTTCGACGATTTCAATCGCCGGGTTGAGCAACGGAAGATCGAGGCCGCGGCATGGGATGCAAGATATGCGCCCCGCCCCGTAATCGTGCCAGTGTCCTCCCCGGCTCCCACGTCAACGCCCGCGCCAAAGCGCATGCGCTGACGCGGTCGGCGGCGGCGCGACCCCTTCCGCACGGCGAGAATTATCTTCCAAGCCAGCGGCGTGTTCGCTAAGGGGACCGCTCGCGCGGGGCGTGCTCTTTTTGTGAGTTGGGCG
>CAXNKI010000100.1:0-5731 GCA_964202645.1 Alphaproteobacteria bacterium
CTCAGAACGCAGCCGATCGTGAAGTTGCGATCGGCAAAGCACCGCAGTTCGACCAGTGGCCAGGCGGACCGCAGCGTCTTGATGGCGAACAACAAGCCGGCAAGCACCGAAATGCTGAGCAGGATCAGCACCCGCGGCGCGTCCCAGCCCAGCGTCGGCGCATCCTTCAGGCCGATTTCAAAGGCGATCAACGACACTGCGAGTGCGGCCAGCGCGGCGGGGTCGAAGGCGCGCGGACTGCGCTGGTTGGTTACCTCACCGCGCAAAAGCCATGTCGCGGCGAGCGCCGCGATAATTCCGGGCACGATGTTGATGCGGAACAGCCAGTGCCACGACCAGGTCTCTGTGATCCAGCCGCCGACAATCGGCCCGACAGTTGGCGCCAGAACCGCAGCAACCCCGGCGATTGAGGTGGCGAGGCCTTGTGAGCGCTGCGGGAACAGCAGGAACACCGCCGCGAAGACCGCCGGGATCAGCGTTCCCCCGGCAAAGCCCTGAACAATGCGCCAGGCAATCAGCGTCTCGAAATCCTGACTTTGCGCGCAGCCCGCCGAAGCGATGGTGAACACCGTTACCGCACTGACGAACAGCCAGCGCATCCCGAGCCGCGCGGTCAGATAACCCGTCAGCGGAATCGCAACGATCTCGGCGGTCAGGTAAGCGGTCTGAACCCAGACCATCTGGTCGGGCAATATGCCCAGCGCCTGCTGGATCGTGGGCAGCGAAGTGGCGACAATCTGGATGTCCAGAATCGCAATGAACATGCCCAGGCACATGATGACGAACCCGGTCCACGTCCGCAGCGTGGTGCTTGCTGGCAAGCGCTCGTCATTCGTCAATGCAATTTCCAATTTGCTGCAGATGGCGTGCGCTGCGCGAATAATGCGCACTCCATGAACATTCGCGCTAAGGACTGACTGCTGCTTGGCCGGAACTTATATGAAAGAGCTCTGTTAATAGTGCAATGAGCAATGACCGGTCAGCCGGTCCTGACAGGATGACTGCGTGACAAAGGCTGTAACACTTCTCTCCCTGGCCACCACCACACCGCCGCATGAACTGGCGCAGGATGCTGCGCTCGCGGCCGCCCGCGAACTGCTGGCTGGCCAGATCGGCGATTTTGACCGTCTCAGCGCGGTTTACGCCAATGCCGGGATCGCCTTCCGGCAACTTGCACGCCCGGTCGAATGGTATCTTCAACCCAGAGACTTTACCGAGCGCACAGCGGTCTATCTGGAGGTTGCGCTCGATCTGTTTGTCGATGCTGCGCAAGGTGCGCTGGCAGAGGCCGGGTTGGACGCTGAAGACATCGACACGATCGTGACCGTTTCTTCGACCGGCATCGCCACGCCCAGCCTGGATGCGCGGGCCATGGGGCGAATGGGCTTCCGCAGCGACGTGACCCGCGTTCCGGTATTTGGCCTTGGCTGTGCCGGAGGAGTCTCTGGGCTGGCGCTTGCGGCCAAACTGGCGCGCGCGACGCCGGGGGCGACAGTCCTGTTCGTCACGGTTGAACTGTGCAGCCTTGCCTTGCGCACCGAAGGCGTCGGCAAGGCCGATATCGTTTCAACTGCGCTGTTCGGCGACGGGGCCGCGGCCTGCGTGGTTCGCGTGGGCGACGAGGGCTTTGCCGAAGTCACCGGCAGCGCCGAAAAAACCTGGCCCGATACGCTCGACATCATGGGCTGGCAGATGGAACCCAGCGGGCTGGGCGTGGTCCTGAACCGGGCCATCCCTGCATTCGCCCGGCGAAACATGGCTGAGGCAATGGAACAGATGCTGACGCCGCAGGGTTTGCAGATCGGTCAGGTTGACCGCTTCATTTGCCATCCAGGCGGGGCAAAGGTTGTGGATGCCATGGAATCGGCCCTGGCGCTGGGTCAGGGATCACTGGACCATGAACGAGAGGTGCTGCGGCGCCACGGCAACATGTCGGCACCGACCGCATTATTCGTGCTCGACCGGGTTCGTGCGCAGCGGATGCCGCCACTTTCGGTCCTCACCGCATTGGGCCCCGGCTTCATCGTGAGCACCGTGACCTTGAAGCAAGCCGCCGCATGAGCCTTCCATACCTGATCATGGCGCTGGTAACCTTCCAGCGGCTTGGTGAGCTGGTGATAGCGGCCAGCAACACGCGCTATTTGCGCGCCTTGGGCGCAATCGAGATCGGCCGCGCCCATTATCCAGCGATGGTCGCTCTCCACGCCTCGTGGCTGATCGCACTATGGCTTTCGGTCGGCGGGAGTGCTGTGAATTTGCCATTGCTGGGGCTGTTCATTCTGCTTCGGGCCTTACGGGTCTGGGTCCTGGCCAGCCTGGGCCGACGCTGGACCACCCGGATCATCGTTCTGCCGGGCGCTCCGCTGGTGAAGAGCGGCCCGTTCCGGTTTCTGCGCCATCCAAACTATTGCGTGGTGGTGGGGGAAATCGCGGTTTTGCCGCTGGTCTTTGGGCTGACCTGGATTGCAGTGGTCTTCACCGTGCTCAATGCAGCGATGCTGTGGGTCCGCATCGGCAGCGAAGCGAGCGCAATTTATGGCTCCGAAGGTTCCGGCCAGATGAACACTCGGTACACCTGACCGGCAAGCCCACGAAGCGATACTCGCTTATCGTATCGCGCTCTGGCGCAGCATGGCGGCTTCGCGTTCGGCCTTGATACGGAGCATTGCCGCGTGACAGATCGGCGAAGTCTGGTCGATCTTGGCAATCATGCATGCTTCCACCCGGCGGCGACTGAACGAGCGCATTTCCGCAGGGCAAAGCCGTTTGGCTTCCTGCGCGCAGGCGCGCTTCCCCAGGTCCGGCGCCGCCTGGGCCGTTCCACTAGCTCCGAACAGGGCCATTGCTGAGGCAAATGCAATGATGAGCCGTTGGTTGATGAAGATCATGTCGGCAATTCCCAGCGGCAAGATTGTACAAAGGAGCGCGAGCGACAGCGCCCGCCAAGTCAGGCAGGCAACCACAGCCGTCGATTCAACCCGCGTTCGCGCCTTGGTCGCCGCCCGTCGCTGCGGCGAAGCGACCCGTCGCGGGGCTGATTGCCGCCCTTGCCGCAAGGCCGGTGCGCCTGTAGAGGCGCGGGCAACTTCCCCTTATCCCATATGTCGGAGAGACCCCGGTGGCCGCGCAATACGCCTATGTCATGAAGGACATGACCAAGACCTTCCCTGGTGCCCCCAAGCCGGTGCTAAGCAACATCAGCCTGCAATTCTATCAGGGCGCCAAGATCGGCATTGTCGGGCCGAACGGCGCCGGCAAGTCAACGCTGATCAAGATCATGGCCGGGATCGACAAGGACTTCACCGGCGAGGCCTGGGCGGGCGAGAATATCACCGTGGGCTATCTCGAGCAGGAGCCCGAGCTCGACAAGACCAAGACCGTGCTGGAAAACGTCAAGGACGGCGCACGCGAAATCGCCGACATGGTCGAGCGGTTCAACCAGATCGGCATGGAGATGGGCGAGGACGGCGCGGACTTCGACGCGCTCGGCGCGGAAATGAGTGAGCTTCAGGACAAGATCGACGCGGTGGACGGCTGGTCGCTCGACAACCAGCTGGAACTCGCGATGGAAGCACTGCGCTGCCCGCCGGGTGACTGGCCGGTGGATACGCTTTCGGGCGGCGAAAAGCGCCGGATCGCGCTGACCCGGCTGCTTATCCAGAAGCCGTCAATCCTGCTGCTGGACGAACCTACCAACCACCTCGATGCCGAAAGCGTCGAATGGCTGGAAAACCACCTAAAGGAATATGCCGGCGCGGTGCTGATGATCACCCACGATCGCTATTTCCTCGATCACGTAGTCGGCTGGATTCTAGAGCTCGATCGCGGTCGCTATTTCCCTTACGAGGGCAATTATTCGACCTACCTTGAGAAGAAGGCCAAGCGGCTCGAACAGGAAGACCGCGAGGACAGTGGCAAGCAGAAGGCCTTGCAACGCGAACTCGAATGGATCCGGCAGACCCCTGCCGCGCGCCAGACCAAGAGCAAGGCGCGTGTGCGCAAGTTTGAAGAACTGCAGAACGCGCAGGAGAACCGCAGTCTGGGCAAGGCGCAGATCGTCATCCAGGTGCCCGAGCGCCTCGGCAGCAAAGTGATCGAAGTGAAGAATGTCACCAAGGCCTATGGCGACAAGCTGTTGTTCGAGGATCTGTCGTTCACGCTGCCGCCCGGCGGCATCGTCGGCATCATCGGCCCGAACGGCGCGGGCAAGTCCACGCTGTTCCGTCTGATCACCGGGCAGGAACAGCCCGACGAAGGCACCATCGAGATCGGCGAGACCGTGCGCCTGGGCTTCGTTGACCAGAGCCGCGATCATCTCGACCCTAAGAAGAACGTCTGGGAGGAAATCTCCGACGGACTCGACTACATGACGGTCAACAAGCAGGAAACCTCGACCCGCGCCTACGTCGGTGCATTCAACTTCAAGGGCGCCGACCAGCAGAAGAACGTCGGCAAGCTTTCAGGCGGCGAGCGCAACCGCGTGCACATTGCAAAAATGCTCAAAACCGGCGGCAACGTGCTGCTGCTCGATGAGCCGACCAATGATCTCGACGTGGAAACCCTGGGCGCGCTCGAAGTCGCGATCGAGAATTTCGCTGGCTGCGCCGTGGTGATTTCGCACGACCGCTTCTTTCTGGATCGCCTCGCAACGCACATCCTTGCCTTCGAGGGCAACAGCCATGTCGAGTGGTTCGAAGGCAACTTCGAGGCCTATGAGGAAGACAAGCGGCGCAGATTGGGCGATGCGGCGGACCGGCCGACGCGGTTAGCGTATAAAAAACTGACGCGATAAATCAGCACAAATGGCTGAATTTGAATGATCCTGCCTTGTTCATGTTGGATATCTCCAACATGAACAACAGCCTTACCGGACCATTCACCTTCCCGACAGCGCGACTCGGATATTCCGATTTCCAAGGTCGTCGCCGATGGTGCGGCGCGGTGGATTGGAGATACGGCAATGGCCGGTGGTTCGCTTCTGAAATCGAGTGCTCTGGCTGCTTTGGCGGCAGGTCTTGGCTTGTTTTCGCTTCCCGCGCTGGCGCAGGATGCGTCGGCGAAGTTTTCTGTCGATGCCCCCGAGATCGGAGAGACGGCGGGCGTAGTCCTGGCGCAGGCCGAAGGTCGTGGCCCCGGTGGGCGCGGCGGCTGGCGTGACAATGCCGGCAATGGGGGCGGCGGCGGCAACTGGCGCGGCGGCGGTGCGGTCACTGATGGCGGCGGCAATGGCGGCGGCTGGCAAGGCCGCGGTGGCGGACAGCGCAGCGAAGCTGCGCCACAACCCGCACCGCAGGCAGCACCGCAAATCGTGCAACAGGCTCCGCAAACGCAACCGAACTGGCAGGGCCGAGGCGGCGGCTGGCAGGGTCGCGGCGGCTGGAGCGGGGCACAGCGCAGCGAAGCCCCGCAGGCCGCGCCGCCGGTCGCCCAGCAGGCGCCGCAGGGCCAGTCTGGCTGGTCCGGTCGCTCGGGCGGCAACTGGCAGAGCAATCGCAGCTGGCAGGGCAATGCCGGCGGTAACGGAGGCGGCGAATGGCGTGGCCGCAGGGGCGCGCAGGATGGATCGCGCTGGGGCGGCAATGCCCAGCCGGTACCGCAAGCGCAGGCCCCGCAGCAGACCGAACGTTCGTGGCAGGGCGGCAATCGCCAGACCTGGCGCGGCGAGGGCCAGAACGGCGGACGCAGTGATCAGTGGCGCGGCCGCACTGGCAACAACAGCTATCGCCAGGAC
>CAXNKI010000101.1:0-5705 GCA_964202645.1 Alphaproteobacteria bacterium
ACATCACAGCGCACCCCCGGATAGCGGTTCCAGTACCAGGTTCCTCCGAAATCTGCGGCGCGGTCGACAATCACGATATCACTGATGCCCGCCTTGCGCAGGTTCGCCGCGCCAAGGAGCCCGGCAAAACCCCCGCCAACAATGAGTACGTCGGTTTCGCGCCTGACTGGCGCGCGGCTGAATGCACGATCGGCATGGGGATCGCGCGCGAACTCTTCTCCCATTTCGTCAAGCGAGCGGTATTGATCGATGCCGTCCGGACGCAGGCGTTTGGTCCGTTCTTCGACATATTTTCGGGCCAGCGCGGCGATATCAACTTCGCTGCCCTGATTCCGATTTGAACTGTCCGAAGTCATTTCAAGCGCCCTCAGCTCGAATCAGGCCTGCGCGGCCGAAGGGTTGAAGATGGAAGCAAACGCGGCCGCGGTCCATGACTTCACGCGCCAGTGCCGCCGCGCAGGTCCTGCTGCGACTGCTGAACAACAGGCTAATCAACGACATCGGGATGCCAGACCTCAGCCAAAAGATCGAGCACCCGCATGGCGGCGGCTATGTCTCCCTTGCGCAAACCGGGAGAACCGCGCCGATACCGCTTGATGAGGTTGATCCGAACCAGATCATAGAATGCGGCGCCTTGCTCTGTAACGACCAGGAGCCTCGAGATCTTGCTATCCGGGTTGTCGCGCAGGGCGATGGTTCCGCTTTCGACAAAACGATTGACAACTTCCTGAATCGATTGACGCGCTACCCCGCGCCTCGCGGCGATTTCGGGCACGGTCCGGCAGCCGTGCCGGATCATCGTGTCGAGCACGGAAAACTCTGTGCTCGGGTGCACTTTGCCGGCAGCCGAAGCACCCGCCACGCGCTTCATCCGGCCAAGCACCATCATCAGATCGGCCGTCAAGTCTGTCAGTTGGCTCGCGTCGCTCGCATCCATTACAGGCTCCCCGAGCCCCGCAACCGGGTATCCGCGCATCTGCTGTCCTATCTGGCCAACGTTGCCCGGGTTTTGACTGTTGACAGGCACCCTGTCAAATCATAGCAATTTGACGGAGTGTCAATCACGCAGGGCCGTGTGCACCAATGTGGAGAATCCAGCGTGTCTGAAGAACCCTACATCATGATCACCTCGGACGCGCATGCGGGTGGCAGCCACGCGCAGTACCGCGAATATCTCGATCCCAAATACCGGGCACAGTTCGATGAGTGGCGCGGCGGCTACAAGAACCCCGAAAAGGAGCATTTCGGCAAACGCAAGTTGCGCAACTGGGACCTGGAACTGCGCGCCTCGGATCAGGATAGCCAAGGGGTCGTAGGCGAAGTGGTCTTTCCCAATACCGTTCCTCCGTTCTGGGCCAAGCCGCTGGTCATGCCACCTTCAGCAGTGCGGCCCGAAGATTTTGAACTCTATCACGCCGGAATTCAGGCCCATAACCGCTGGCTCAAGGATTTCTGCGATAGCGATCCGGTGCGCTATGCGGGGATCGGGGTGATCCTGCCGAACGATCTCGATCAGGCGGTCAAGGATATCGAGGGCATCGCCAAAGCAGGTCTGCGCGGCGGCGTGTTGCTGCCGCTGATCGCGCCGGATGCAACCTGGCTCAAGCAACTTTACGATCCAGCCTGGGACCGCGTCTACGCCGCCATTCAGGATCACGATCTGGTGATGAACCACCACACCGGTGCCGGCATCGCTGATCACGGCGATTCGCTGGTCGGGCAGGCGATCTGGGTCTCAGAAGTGACCTGGGCAGCGCAGACCGGCTATCGCCATCTGATCCTGAGCGGCGTCTTCGAACGCTTCCCGAAGCTCAAATATATCCTCACCGAAGGCGGCTGCGCCTGGGCCGGTCCGCTGCTGCGCAATCTTGACGGCATCCACCGCAATCTCGTGCGCGGCCAGACCGGGGAAATCAAATACAGCGGCGAATGGGTGCTCAAGGAGCTGCCCAGCAATTATGCCAAGCGCAACTGTTTCTATGGCGCGAGCTTCCCGAGCTTGGCGGACCTCGCCGGCATAGATGCCGTTGGCGATGACAACGTGCTGTGGGGTAATGATTATCCCCATTTCGAAGGCACTTTCCCGCACAACATGGAATCGCTTCGGCTGACCTTTGCCACGATGCCCGATGAGCGCCGCCGCAAACTGTTCGGGCTCAACGCTGCCAAGCTCTACAACTTCGATCTCGAGGCATTGAAACCCCGCGCGGCCGCAGTCGGACCCCGGCCCTCGCAGATCAACGACCCGCTTCCATTTGAAGACATCCCGCGCGATTCCGCTTGCTATCTGTTTGCTACCGCGCTTGCTGAGAAGACCGGAATGGCGGCGTAAAACGATCGCCTGGCAGAATTGTGGTGGGGTAGTGATGGATAAACAAGGCGCGATCGATCAGTGCCTGGGCGCGGTGGCGGAGCTGACTGGCCCGGGAGGTCCGTTCGAGATCGCAAACCGCACTGTTCCGGCGAAACGGTGCTATGCCGGGACACCGCGCAACCTTAATCGCTTTTTCGAAGGCGCACGGCAAACCTACCGCGATCTTCCGTTCCTCGAATTCAATCGTGAGCGGGTGACGTTCGGTGAAATGTTCGATGCTGCAGACAAGCTCGCGGCAGGTCTCCATGGCCGGCACAGTCTGGGCAAAGGGGATGTCGTTGGGCTCGCCATGCGCAATTGCCAAGAGTGGTTTATCGGTTTTTTCGCGATAATCCGCCTCGGCGCAACGGCAGCATTGATCAACAGTCGCGGCACAGCCGACGAAATGGCGGATGCAGCCAACCGTGCCGATTGCCGCCTTATCCTGGCCGACGATCGGCGCGCGGCGCAGCTTGCCAGCGAAGTCACATGTCCGGTGCTCGATTTCGCTGCGCTGCATGCGTTGATGATTTCCGGCCAGCAAGCCGACATGCCCCCAATGCCCGATCCCGAGCCGGACGATCCCGCGCTGATCCAGTTCACATCGGGCACTACTGGCCGCGCCAAGGGCGCGACCATGACCCACCGCAACATGTGTCAGGTCGCGCGCGAAGGCGATTTCAGGCGCGATCTGGCGCTGAGCATCATAGCCAGGCAGATCGGGCAGCCACTGGAGGTGCTGCGCAAGGCTGCATCCTCGCCGGGAGCGCTGCTGGTCTTCCCGATGTTTCACATTTCCGGCATAACCAATCTGCTGATGGCGCTTTCCAGTGGCGGCCTGATGGCGGTCATGCACAAGTGGAATCCGGCGGAAGCGCTCGACATTATCGAGACCAATCACGTCAGCGCGCTTTCCGGCCCCAGCCTGATCTTCGCCGATATTCTTGCCTTGCCGAACGCCGCCGAGCGCTTGCGCAGCGTGCGCAGCTTTGCCGTTGGCGGCCAGGCAACGCCCGTCAGCCTCGCAACGCGGCTGACCGGATCGGTGGCCGGTTCGGGCATGGCTGGCGGCTGGGGCCAAACCGAATGCTCCGGGCCGGTGACCTTCGGCACCTCGGGTGTCTATGCGGCTTTTCCCGGCGCAGCGGGGATCACCTCCACGCTGGCCGACCTCAGGGTCGTCGACAAGGACGGACAGGAACTCGCAGCGCCGGAAATTGGCGAACTGGAAGTGCGCGGCCCGATGGTGATGAAAGGCTACTGGAACGATCCAGAAGCCACTGCCAACGCCTTCCGCGACGGCTGGCTGCGCACTGGCGACATGGGCTACTTTGACGAATACGGCGCAGTCTATATTGCCGACCGCGCCAAGGACATGGTCATTTCTGCCGGCGAGAATATTTACTGCGCAGAAGTTGAACGCGTGCTTTCAATGCTGGAAGGCACAGGCGAAGTGGCACTATTCGGCGTGCCCGATGAAAGGCTTGGCGAGCGAGCAGTGGCGGCCGTGGTCTGGCGCGATGATTTCGCGATGCAGCTTGGACCGGATGAGGTCATCGCCCATGTCCGCGCCCATCTGGCGGATTATAAAGCGCCATCGCAAGTGTGTTTTGACCTCGGCCCCTTGCCGCGCAACAATCTCGGCAAGGTCGACAAGGCCCGGCTGATCGCTCGCTACAATGAAGGTTCAACTGCTTGAGCGGATCATCCGCGCCATGACAATCAAGGACATAATTTATGCCCATGCCCAAGGATATCGGCGTCATCGACCTGATGATGAGCATCCCAATTTCGAACGACAACGCCGAGTATTACGAGTTCCTGAAGTCCCGCCTGCGCGACAAGGACAGTCTCGAGGGCTTCAAGATGCCCGCGGAATACATGTTCAAGGACATTCCCAAGACTGAAGCCAGCGAGGACAAGGTCGCCTGGCTGGTCGAACAGATGGACAAGTTCGGCATCGACAAGGCACTCGTCGGTGGCAACCATGTCGATACCGAGAGGATGGCGGCAATGGCCCGCTATCCAGATCGCCTGCTCTATAGCTACGAAGCAGACCCCAATCGCGGTCTCGATGAAGTCAAACGCATCCGCCAGCTCAAGCGCGATCATAACCTGATGGCAGTGACCGCCTTTCCTGCCGGAACCTATCCGCAAGTCTCGATCAACGATGCCAAGTTCTACCCGATCTATGCTGCCTGCGCCGAAGAAGGCGTGCCGATTTTCGTCACCACCGGCGTATCGGGACCGCGCTTTCCCAGCCTCTGCCAAAAGACCGAACTGATCGAGGAAGTCGTATATTTCTTCCCCGAGCTCAAATTCGTCATGCGCCACGGCGCCGAGCCGTGGGAGGCCATGGCGGTCAAACTGATGGTGAAATATCCCAACCTCTTTTACAGCACCAGCGCGTTCGCGCCCAAGCATTACCCCAAGGCGATCATCAACTACGCCAACACACGCGGGGCCGACAAGATCATGTATGCGGGCTACTTCCCCATGGGGCTG
Source organism: Alphaproteobacteria bacterium (assembly GCA_964202645.1). Taxonomy (GTDB): domain Bacteria; phylum Pseudomonadota; class Alphaproteobacteria; order Sphingomonadales; family Sphingomonadaceae; genus Novosphingobium. The sequence goes on from CAXNKI010000101.1 coordinate 4,859, forward strand.
AGCCTCGAACGCAGCTTCGCCGAGCTCGAAAAAGTGCCGTTCAAGGACGAGGTCTGGCCCAAATTCCTGCGCGGAAATGCGATGAAGCTTTTGGGACTGGAGGATTGATCTGTGTCGGATTCAGCTAATGATCTTGACAGTTTCCGGGCCGAAGTTTGCAAATGGCTTGAAGAAAATTGCCCACCGGGCGCAAGGAACGTCCCGCAAAGCGCGGACAATTCGTTCTGGGGCGGGCGCAATCCGGAATATCCCAATGCCGACCGCAAGCTCTGGTTCGAGCGCATGGCAGCGCGCGGCTGGACCGCGCCGACATGGCCGAAGGAATATGGCGGCGGCGGGCTTTCCCCAGCGCAGGCCCGCGTGCTGACTGAGGAAATGGACCGGATCAAGGCGACTTCGCCGATGCAAAGCCTGGGCATCATGATGCTCGGCCCTGCCCTGCTGAAATTCGCCACCGAAGAACAGAAGCGCGAGCACATCACCAAAATCGCACGCGGCGAGATCCGCTGGGCGCAAGGCTATTCGGAACCGGGCGCAGGTTCGGACCTCGCCAGCCTGCAGACCCGCGCCGAGGACATGGGCGACCATTTTCTGGTCAATGGCCAGAAGATCTGGACGACCTATGGCCACAAATGCGACATGATCTTCACGCTGGTGCGCACCGATCCCGATGCGCCCAAGCAGCAGGGGATTAGCTTCTTGCTGATCGATATGGCCAGCCCCGGGGTCGAAGCCCGGCCAATCCGTCAGATGAGCGGCAACACGAATTTCTCCGAGACTTTTTTCACCGACGTCCGCGTGCCCAAGGCCAATCTCATCGGCGAGGTCAATCGCGGCTGGGATGTGG
>CAXNKI010000102.1:0-5662 GCA_964202645.1 Alphaproteobacteria bacterium
GAATATCTGCTTGGCCAGATACAGGCCGGAGCCGAAGCCGTGCAATTGTTTGACAGCTGGGCAGGCAGTCTGGCCCCCGCGGAATTTGAACGCTGGGTGATTGCTCCCAATGCGGCGATTGTTGCTGCAATCAAACAGCGGGCACCGCATATTCCGGTAATCGGCTTTCCCAAAGGCGCGGGCGAGAAATTGCCGGCCTACGCGCGCGAAACCGGGGTGGACGCGGTCGGGATCGATGAGACGATCGATCCGCGCTGGGCGGCAAAAACCTTGCCGGCAGGCCTGCCGGTGCAAGGCAACCTCGATCCTTTGCTATTGCTGGCGGGTGGCGATGAACTCGACCGGCAGACCTGTCATGTGCTCGAATGTTTTGCTGACCGGCCGCATGTGTTCAATCTGGGGCATGGCATTGGCCAGCATACGCCTATCGAACATGTCGAACGTTTGCTTGGGCTGGTGCGAAACTGGCGAAGCTAGAATTCGTGCCTACCTTCCGACCGTTCAACCGGTTATAGGCGAAAGCCATGCTGCAGGTGCTTGTAATGACTTATCTCTGGCTCAAGGCGGGTCACATCATTTTCGTGCTTTTCTGGATGGCAGGGTTGTTCATGCTCCCGCGCTTTTTTGTCTATCATCAGGAAGCTGAATCCGGTTCGTCTGAAGCTGCACGTTGGATAGATCGTGAGCGCAAGCTGTTGGGTATCATCCTGTGGCCCTCTTTGGTGCTTGTCTGGGTTCTGGGCCTTGCGTTGGCAGTTTCTACCGGAGCTTTTGTGCAAGGCTGGTTCCATTTCAAGCTGGCGCTGGTGATAGGGCTGACCGGCTATCATTTCGTGCTGGCAAGATATGCCACACGGCTCGCACGCGGCGAACAACAGCTTTCGGGTAAGCAATTGCGCCTGTTCAACGAGATACCCGGCATTGCTGCTGCATTGATCGTCATCCTGGTGGTGGTGCGTCCGTTCTGATCCTTTGATTGTCAGGGCCCTGCCGCATTGACCGGTTACTGCAAGGCAGGTAAGGCGGAGTCTGTCCATCCGACATGGGCCGCGCGCTTCCGTGCCGCCCCGGTCTGCTTTCCCCAAGCCCAATGACCGTCAGGATAATCAACCGGCCGCAGCGCCAAACCGAACCCAATATGTGGAATAGAATTTCAAATGCATCTCAAAGAACTGAAGAAAAAGACCGCCGCTGAGCTGGTCGAAATGGCCGAAGAGCTAGAGATTGAAGGTGCATCGACCATGCGCCGTCAAGACATCATGTTCGCCATTCTCAAGGAAGTCGCCGAGGACGGCGAAGAAATCATGGGGCTCGGCACCATCGAAGTGCTGACCGATGGCTTTGGCTATCTGCGCAGCCCAGAATCCAATTATCTTGCCGGTCCCGATGATATTTATGTCTCGCCGAATCAGGTTCGCAAATGGGGCCTGCGGACCGGTGATACGGTTGAAGGCGAGATTCGCGCACCCAAGGACGGCGAGCGCTATTTTGCTATCAACCGGCTGACGAGTGTCAATTTCGACGACCCCGATGCAGTGCGTCACCGGGTCAGTTTTGACAATCTCACCCCGCTATATCCTGACGAGAAACTCAATCTCGACAATGTTGATCCGACGGTGAAAGACAAATCTGCGCGGATCATTGATATCATCAGCCCGCAGGGCAAAGGCCAGCGCGCATTGATCGTCGCGCCACCGCGTACCGGCAAAACGGTGCTTTTGCAGAATATCGCCAAGGCCATCACTGACAATCACCCTGAGGTGTTCCTGCTGGTCCTGCTGGTAGATGAGCGGCCTGAAGAAGTGACTGACATGCAACGCTCGGTGAAGGGCGAAGTTATCTCCTCGACCTTTGACGAGCCCGCCACGCGTCATGTCCAGGTGGCCGAAATGGTGATCGAAAAAGCCAAGCGGTTGGTCGAGCACAAGCGCGATGTCGTCATTCTACTCGATTCGATCACACGTCTGGGCCGTGCTTATAATACGGTCGTGCCATCATCAGGCAAAGTGCTGACCGGCGGCGTCGACGCCAATGCCCTGCAGCGCCCCAAGCGGTTCTTTGGCGCAGCGCGCAATATTGAGGAAGGCGGCTCGCTTTCGATCATTGCTACCGCGCTGATCGATACTGGCAGCCGTATGGACGAAGTTATCTTCGAGGAGTTCAAGGGCACCGGTAACTCGGAAATCGTCCTCGACCGCAAGGTTTCCGACAAGCGCATCTTCCCGAGCCTCGATGTCGGCAAGAGCGGCACGCGTAAGGAAGAGCTGCTGGTCGAGAAGGACAAGCTCTCGAAAATGTGGGTGCTGCGCCGCATCCTCATGCAAATGGGCACCATCGATGCCATGGAATTCCTGCTAGACAAGATGAAGGATTCGAAGAGCAACGAAGACTTCTTCGCGACAATGAACCAGTAGGCGGAGTTGATTGCCGTGAACGAATTGCTGATCCTCGCCGCTTCCACTGCCCAGTCGCTTGGCGGCCCCGCCGAAATCTGGGGCCATATCGTCAACGATTTCTCGAATATCACCAGCCCGGCGGCCTTTTCGGCCTTCGTGCAGGTGCTGATGATCGACATCGTGCTGGCGGGTGACAATGCCATTGTTGTCGGTGCGCTTGCGGCGGGACTGCCTGCGGATCAGCGCAAGAAAGTCATCGCGATCGGCGTGATGGCCGCGTTGGTATTGCGCGTGTTTTTTGCCCTCACGGTCAGCTGGTTGCTCGGCATTGTCGGACTGGTGCTGGCAGGTGGCATTCTGCTGCTGTGGGTGGCCTGGCGGATGTACCGTGACATCAAGGGGCATTCGCCGACTGAATCGCCGGGTTCGCCTGAGATTGAAGGCGACGAGCATTCAGGCATCGCCGCACCCAAGAGCTTTGCTTCGGCAGCCTGGGCGGTTGCGCTGGCAGACGTCTCAATGAGCCTCGACAATGTCCTTGCCGTCGCCGGGGCGGCGCGCGATCATCCCGGCATTTTGATTGTCGGCCTGATCGTCGCGGTCGTGCTGATGGGCATCGCCGCCAATGTCATCGCCAAGTACATCGAGCGCTTCCGTTGGATCGGCTGGGTTGGTCTCGCGGTGATCGTCTATGTTGCTTGCAAAATGATCTGGGAGGGCTTCCACGAGGTCTCGCCCCATGTGCTGGGGCTGATGGGCTAGGGAGGAATTCCCTAGCCCACGTGGGCTGCAAAGAACTCCGCCGTCCGCTTCTCCGCCAGCTTCGCGCCATCGGCATCGCGGCGCGCGCCGAAGGTGTCGGCAAAGCCGTGATCTAGCCCAGGATAATCGTGGATCGTCACATGAGCATTGTCATCAAGCCCGGCATGCATCGCTGCCTGGGCTTCGGGCGGGACGAAACCGTCGGCGGTGGGCACATGCAGCATCAGCGGATTGGCGATCGCGTGGCTCTCGTTCAGCATCTGGTCGAGGCCGACGCCGTAATAGCCGACTGAAGCATCAACGTCAGTGCGCGCGGCGGCCATGTAGGCGACTTTCCCGCCCATGCAGAAGCCTTCGAGGCCGACTTTTGCCACGCCCGCTTCCTTGCGGATCCAGTGAATTGTCGCTTCGACATCCCGGATGCCAAGCTCGAAATCGTGCTTCATCATGAAGCCAATGGCCTGCTGGAATTCCTCAGGCACATCGGGATTAAATTCAACGCCTGGTTGCTGGCGCCAGAAGACATCGGGCGCAACCGCCAGATAGCCGGCGGCCGCCCAGTCTTCGGCCTTTTTCGCAATGCCTGGGTTAACCCCGAAGATTTCCTGAATGACGATAATCGCACCGCGAGGCGCTCCAGCAGGCTTGATTACCAGCGCCGGGAAGCTGTCCTTGCCGTCGAGCGTCGGGATGGAGGTATTGGTTGGCATGTCATATCTCCTCGAAACGAATCTAGCGCTAGTATGCGCGGATGATGGACTTTGCCAAGACTGCGTGTCAGCGTGGCGATCTCGTGTCGTGCTGGAGTTGAGGCAATGAAGGTCAATGTCGAATTCGGCTGCACTCCTGAAGAGGCGCGCCGCCTGCTTGGGCTGCCTGATGTTTCCAAGGCCAACGAAGCCTATGGTGAGGCTGTGGCCAAGCTGATGCAGGGCGCGGGTAGCCTTGACCAGCTGCAGGACCTGGCCAAGCAGATTGCGCCAATGGGTGAGATGGGGCTGAAAATGTTCCAGCAACTCCTCGCGGGCGGGGCTGCGCTTGCTGCCGGTGGGGCAATGGCCGGGAAGAAGAAGGCCGAATAGCCGTACCGCTTGCCCAGCCCACAATGACAGACACGATTTTCGCCCTTTCTAGCGGCTCGCCGCCTGCTGCAATCGGCGTGATCCGGATCAGCGGACCACATGCGGGTGAGGCCTTGATGGCGCTGGCCGGCAAGCTGCCAGAGCACCGCCGGGCGACCAGCGTGCGGCTGCGTGACCATGCCGGCGAAATTCTCGACCGGGCACTGGTGCTATGGCTTCCCGGTCCAGCCACGGCCACTGGCGAGGACATTGCCGAGATCCATTGCCATGGCGGCCGTGCGGTGATTGCCGCAATCGAGGCGGCGTTGGCCGCGATGCCAAAGTTGCGCCGCGCAACTTCCGGCGAATTCACCCGGCGAGCTTTCGTAGGCGGCAAGATCGATCTCGCGGAAGCTGAAGGGCTGGCAGATCTGCTGAGCGCTGAAACCGAATTGCAGCGCAAAAGTGCGCAAGCCATGGCTGGCGGCGGCTTTTCGCGGACAGTGGAAGACTGGCGCGAACGGCTGCTGGAAAGCTCGGCGGCGTTGGAGGCCGTGCTCGATTTCGCCGATGAGGACGATGTGTCGCAGTTGCCCAGCAACTTTGCGGGAAGGCTGGATGGCTTGCGCAGTGAATTGGCCGATTGGCTCGCCGTGCCGCGCGCCGAGCTGCTGCGCGATGGCTATCGGGTGGTACTGGCAGGCCCACCAAATTCCGGAAAAAGTACTTTATTCAATGCTTTGGTCGAGAGTGAGGCCGCGATTGTCACGCCGATTGCGGGAACCACGCGCGATGTTCTGCATCATTCGGTTGCGCTCTCAGGCGTGCCGTTCCGCTTTGCCGACACTGCCGGCCTTCGCGAGGCGGCGGAGGATCCCGTCGAGGCAATTGGCATTGGCCGCGCGCATGAGGCCATGGCGGAAGCAGATCTGGTGCTGTGGCTGGGGCCAGAAGGCGAGGGGCCTGCGCGCGCCTGGGAGATCGCGCCGCAGATTGATCGACCTGACAGCCCGGCCAAAGTCGCCCCGCGACACCGGGTTTCCGCGCTGACCGGTGAGGGTATTGCAGCCCTGCGCCGCGATCTGGTCGAAACAGCCCGCGCTGGTCTTCCGCGCCCGGGTCAGGCAGCGCTCAATGCCCGCCAGCATCACTTGCTCGCCGACGCCGAGGTCGCGCTATTGGCAGCGGTGGGCCATGTCGACCCGCTGCTCGCCGCTGAAAACCTGCGCCTGGCGCGGTTGGCCTTTGATGCCCTGCTGGGCCGGACTACGAGTGAAGACATGCTTGACGCGCTGTTCGGTCGGTTCTGTATCGGCAAGTGATGTGTTCCACGTGAAACATCACCGCTTTTGACCCCGCCTCCGTGCTCGGCTAGAGCCGCTGGCACAATGGCTCGTTCAAGCAATTCCTTCGACATCATCGTTATCGGTGGCGGCCATGCCG
>CAXNKI010000103.1:0-5642 GCA_964202645.1 Alphaproteobacteria bacterium
ACCCGGGAACCTACTCTTCCGCTTTGCCAGGATCAGCGATTGCCAATGAACTTTGCCCATTTCGATACCGCCGCCTTCCTGCGCGACTACTGGCAGCAGAAGCCGCTGCTGATCCGCAACCCCTGGGGCACGTGGCACAATCCGCTGAGCCCGGACGAGCTGGCGGGGCTGGCCTGCGAGGACGAAGTGGAATCACGCCTGATCTCGCGGACCGCCGCAGAGCTGCAGGCCGAGCATGGCCCGTTCCCCGAAACGCGGCTTTCCCGGCTGGACAAGGGCAGCTGGACCTTGCTGGTGCAAGCGGTCGATCATCATCTTGCCGAAGTCGCCGCGCTGGTGGAGCCGTTCCGCTTCATTCCCAACTGGCGGATCGACGATGTCATGGTCTCGGTGGCCTCCGACGGCGGCGGGGTGGGGCCGCATTTCGATCACTATGACGTGTTCCTGATCCAAGGGCTGGGCCAGCGGCGCTGGCAGCTGGGGCAGCTCTGCGACGAGACCACGCCTCTGTTGCCGCACGACGACTTGAGGCTGCTGGCCGACTTCCAGCCCAGCGAGGAATGGCTGCTGCAGCCCGGCGACATTCTCTATGTCCCCCCGCGCGTGGCGCACAACGGGGTGGCGGTGGGCGAAAACTGCATGACTTATTCCGTCGGTTTCCGCGCGCCCAGCTGCGCCGAGCTGATCGAAGGCTGGTCGGGCGATGTGGTGGCGGGTCTGGTCGATGATGACCGCTATGGCGATCCGGGGCTCAAGCCGCAGGCGAACCCCGGCGAGATTTCAGCCGAGGCGCTGGCCAGCCTGCACGCGATGGTCACCGCGAAACTCGCCGACCGCGATGCCTTCGCCCGCTGGTTCGGCGGCTATACCACCACGCACAAGTATCCCGACATCGACTGGTCGCCGGAAGAGCCGCTGGATGGCGATGAGTTGCGGGAATTTCTGTCAGAGGGCGCAGCGCTGCTGCGCAATCCGGCGAGCCGGTTTTCGTTTGTGCGGGGGGAAGCGGGCAGCCTGCTGCTGTTCGTCGATGGCGAAAGCTATGATTGCACGGGCGAGCTGGGCACTTTTGCCGAGGCGCTGTGTGCTGAGACGCGGATCACCGGGGTTCCGGACGCGGCAATCGGCCTCGCACTAACGCTGTTCAATCAGGGCAGCGTGGCTTTCGAGCCTGAGGACTGAGCCGCGAAGCCCCATGCGCACCCGCCTCCGCATCTGTAACCGCAAGGCCCGCTACCGCAGCGAGGAGGAGGCCATGCTGGCCGCCCGCGAGGCCGGAATTACGCTCCGCCACTACCGCTGCGACCGCTGCCGGCTGTTTCACCTGACCAGCCGGACCAAGGGGAAGCGGGTGGCGAGGCCTATGGAGTGATCTTTCGGGGCTGGTTTCGGCCCCACCAGCGAACATGGACATTACCACACGATTTCCTGCATAACTGCCACTCAACCCATTGGGCAGTCGGAATTCCATGCGAATTGAAGCGCTGAACCATGTCCAGCTAGCTATGCCCGCAGGCGAAGAAGAAGCTGCGCGGCGCTTCTACGCCGGAATTCTTGACATCCCGGAAGCGAAGAAACCTGCACATTTGGCGAAACGGGGCGGATGCTGGTTCGAGCGTGGCCTCCTGAAAGTACATCTCGGGGTTGAGCAGGACTTTCATCCAGCGAAGAAGGCCCATCCAGCATTCACGGTCACTGACCTGCCTTGCCTGATCCGGCGCTTGGAAGATGCAGGCTTCGCGGTTGTCGCAGATGAGCCGCTTGCCGGGTACTATCGCTGTTACGTTGCCGATCCGTTCGGCAACCGCATTGAGTTGATGGAACCTGTGTAACCCAGACCGCTTAAACGCATAACTCAATCCACTCCCCCACTGCCAGCCCCTCCACAGTCCACGCGCCGATCCCCCAGCGCACCAGTCGCAAGGTCGGATGCCCCACGACGGCCGTCATGCGGCGCACCTGGCGGTTGCGGCCTTCGCGCAGGGTCAGGCGGATCCAGCAATCGGGGACGGACTGGCGCACGCGGATGGGCGGGTCGCGGGGCCAAAGCTGGGGGTCGGCGATGCGCTCCGCTTCGGCGGGGCGGGTGAGGCCGTCTTTCAGCTCCACCCCGCGCCGCAGCTTTTGCAGGGCTTCTTCGCCCACATCGCCTTCGACCTGCACCAGATAGGTCTTGGGCGCCTTGAACTTCGGATCGGCAATCCGCGCCTGCAGGCGGCCATCATCCGTCAGCAGCAACAGGCCCTCGCTGTCGCGGTCGAGCCGGCCCGCGGGATAGACGCCGGGCAGCGTGATGTAGTCGGACAGTGTCGCGCGCGGGCTGCCTTCCGTGCCGCGGTCGGTGAACTGGCTGAGCACCCCCCAGGGCTTGTTGAACAGGATCAGACGCGACATTGGCTCAATCCGCCAGCCCCAGCTGCCACAGCACGAAAGCGAATTCCTCGGCGGTCTCCTTCAGGCTCTCGAACCGCCCCGACTTGCCGCCGTGGCCCGCGCCCATGTTGGTCTTGAGGATCAGCTCGTTGCCATCAGTCTTGAGCTCGCGCAGCTTAGCCACCCATTTAGCCGGCTCCCAATAGGTCACGCGCGGATCGTTGAGCCCGGCGGTGACCATGATCGGCGGATAATTCTGCGGCTTTACCTGATCATAGGGCGAATAGCTGCGGATCAGCTCGAATGCGGCCTTGTCCTCGATCGGGTTGCCCCATTCGGGCCATTCGCCGGGCGTCAGCGGCAGGGTCTCATCAAGCATCGTCGCCAGCACATCGACGAAAGGCACATGCGCCACCACCGCGCCCCACAGGTCAGGATCGCTGTTGACCACCGCCCCCATCAGCTCGCCGCCCGCCGAACCGCCCGAAGTCGAGATGCGTCCTGCTGCGGTATAGCCGCGTTCGATCAGGCCTTTAGCCACGTCGACAAAATCGGTGAACGTATTGGTGCGCCGCTCGAGCTTGCCGGCCTTGTACCAGGCGCGGCCCAGATCATCGCCGCCGCGAATGTGGGCGATAGCATAGGCAAAGCCGCGATCCACTAGGCTCAGCCGCGAAGTCGAAAAGCCCGGGTCAATGGCGATGCCATAGGCGCCGTAGCCATAGAGGTGGAGCGGACCTCCGGCTGCGCGATCCTTGCGCTGGACAATGCTGACCGGGATCAGCGTGCCATCGCGCGCCGGAATTTCAAGCCGCTCGGTGGTGTAAAGCAAGGAGTCATAGCCCGAGGGAATTTCCTGCACTTTCAGCAGCTCAAGGCCATGACTTGCGACATCATAGTCATAGACGCTCGCCGGGCTGACCATCGATTCATAGCTGAGCCGAAGTTTGGTCACGTGCCATTCGGGATTGTCGGCAAGGCCTGCCGAATAGCTCGCTTCGGGGAATGTGATCGGCTCGATCCGGCCAGATTTGACTGGATCATCGGCGTAGTAACGCACCTCGATCTGGTCGAGCCCGGCAAGGCGGCCTTCGACGACGTAAAAGTCGCGGAACAGCTCGAAGCCGGTCAGGTAAAATGCGTCCGAGCCTTCGATCAGTGTGGTCCAATCCCCCGGGCTGGACAGCGGCGCAGTGGCGAGGCGGAAGTTTTCGTGGGTGTCGTTGGCGTGGATGAACAGCTGGCCCTCGCGCAAATCGACATCGTATTCGACACCCTTTTGGCGCGGGCGGACCAGAAGCGGCTTGGCCAGCGGATCGGCGGCAGGAATCAGGCGGACTTCGCTGGTTTCGTGATCGCTCGCGGTCACGATCAGCCATTCCTCATTGGCCGAAAGCGAGGAACCGACGCGGAAGCCTTCGTCATCCTCGTGGTAAAGTTCAATGTCGCTCGAGAGCGGCTGGCCCAGCCAGTGCAATCGGGCATTGTCAGTGCGCCACTGTTCGTTGGCGAGGCTGTAAACCAGACCCTTGTCACCCGCGACCCAGACGAGGGCCGAGAGGGTTCCGGGGATTTCGTCCGCTAGCAACGCGCCGCTAGCCAGGTTCTTGATCCGGGCGGTGAAACGTTCCGAGCCATTGTCATCAATGGCATAGGCCAGCAACTTGCCATCGTTGCTCACGGACATGGCACCAAGGCGGAAGTATTCCTTGCCTTCGGCCAGCGCGACTTCATCGAGGATCAGCTCGTCCGGCCCGCCCGCCACTGGCTTGCGCCACCACTTCTTGTATTCCGCGCCCTCCTCGAACTCGATCCAGTAGAGCCAGTCGCCGTCCTTCTGCGGCACCGACTTGTCCGCTTCCTTGATCCGCCCGCGCATTTCCTTGAACAGCGTGTCGATCAGCGGCTGGTGCGGCTTCATGCGGCTCTCGAACCACTGGTTCTCTGCCTCTAGATGGGCGAGTATTTCCTTGTCCGCCACCTCGGGATAGCCGGGATCGCGTAGCCAGGCGTAGTGGTCGCTGACCGTTATGCCGTGATGATCGACGCTGTGTGGCTTCTTTGCCGCGATTGGGGGAGTGGTAACTGTCATTGCCTGCCTCTATGTTGCAGGGCAGAGGACCGCAACCATGCTGATGAATACCCACGAATCCAGACTGAATGCGCTGCGCGAGGAATTGAAGAAGCGCGGACTGGATGGATTTGTCGTGCCGATCTCCGACGAGCACATGAGCGAATACGTCGGCGGCTATGCCCAGCGGCTGGCCTGGCTCACCGGCTTCGGCGGATCGGCCGGGACGGCAGTCGTGCTCGCCGAAAGCGCGGCGATGTTTGTTGACGGTCGCTACACCTTGCAAGTGCGCGATCAGGTCGATGGGCGCTTCTATGGCTATGAAAGCGTGCCGCAAACCAGCGTCGCCAAGTGGCTGGGCGAACATGCCGGCGAAGGCGCGCGGATCGGCTATGATCCATGGTTGCATGGCAAACGCTGGGTGGATGCTACTGCCAAGGCGCTAACCGAGCGCAAGGCAGAGTTGGTCGCGGTGGAAAGCAATCCGATCGATGCGGTCTGGGCAGACCGACCCAAACCCTCCGCCACGCCCGCGCTGGTGCATGGCGAGGCGTTGGCGGGGCAATCGAGCGAGGCCAAGCGTGCTGCTGTCTCGACCTGGCTGGCCGAGCAGAAACTCGACGCGGTGGTGATCGCGGCGCTCGATTCGGTTGCCTGGCTGCTCAATGTGCGCGGCAGCGATGTCGAGCGCACGCCAGTGACGCTGGCATTCGTCATCGCAAATGCTGACGGCACCGCGAGCCTGTTCATCGATCCGGCCAAAGTCACTTCTGACCTTGCCGCACATCTCGGCAATTCGGTCCGCATCGAGCCGCGCGAAGCTCTCCTGCCCGCGCTTGCAGCGCTTGCGGGTAAGCGGGTAGCGGTTGATCCCGAACGATCTGTGCAGGCGATCTTTTCCGCGCTGGCCAGTGCTGAAATTGTTGAGGAGCGCGATCCCTGCGTGCTGCCAAAGGCGCAGAAAAACGCAGCCGAGCAGGCTGGCCAGCGCGCCGCACAGGCACGCGACGGGGCAGCGGTTTCGCGATTTCTCCACTGGCTGTCATTGGAAGCGCCGCAAGGATCGGTCGACGAGATGGCCGCTGGTGAAAAGCTTCACGCATTGCGCCGCGAGACTGGCTCCCTGCGTGACCTTTCCTTCGATACCATCTCGGGCAGTGGCCCCAATGGGGCGATTGTCCACTACCGGGTGAGCGAG
>CAXNKI010000104.1:0-5616 GCA_964202645.1 Alphaproteobacteria bacterium
CGGTGCAGATCGGCATCACGCTGGTCGGCATCATCGCCGGTGCCTATTCGGGCTCAAGCCTGGGCGGACCGCTTGGTGACTGGATGGCCTCGCTGGGCATGCCGGCGCGCTATTCCGACGATGCGGGTTTCGCCATCGTCATCCTGGCAACGACCTATTTCAGCCTGGTGGTGGGCGAGCTGGTGCCCAAGCAGATTGCGCTGCGCGCCGCCGAGCCCATCGCCAAACTTGCCGCCTTGCCGATGCAGTTCCTCGCCCGCGCCGCCATGCCCGTGGTCTGGGCGCTGGACCGGTCCTCTGCCCTACTCCTGCGCCTGACTGGCGTGCGCCATGCCGGCGAACCGGGTGTGACGGCAGAAGAACTGCAGATGATCTTCGCCGAGGCAACCCGTTCGGGCGCCATCGAGGAAGAAGAACGCGTGCTGATGACCGGGATCATGCGCCTGGCAGACCGCCCGGTGCGCGAGCTGATGACCCCGCGCACCGAGATCGACTGGGTCGACAAGCGCGCCGGCGAGGACGATCTGCGCGCGCGGATCAAGGACAGCCCGCATTCACTGCTGCCAGTGGCCGATGGTTCGCCCGACAATATCGTCGGCGTGCTGAAAGTGCGCGATGTGCTCGCGGCGATGATGGCCGGGCGCAAGCTCAACATCGCCCGGCTGATGCGCAAGGCCGAGATCATTCCCGACCAGCTCGATGCGATGGACGCGCTGCGGATCCTGCAACAGAGCGACGTCTCGATGGCGCTGGTCCACGACGAATACGGCCACCTCGAGGGCGTGGTGACCCCGGCCGATCTGCTGACCGCGATTGTCGGCAACTTCGCCAGCCATCAGGATGCGGACGATCAGCCGATGGTGACCGAACGCGAGGACCACAGCCTGCTGATCGCAGGCGCGCTGCCCGCCGATGCGCTCGCCGACCGGCTGGGCATCGAACTGGCTGACAGCCGCGAATTCGCCACTGCTGCGGGCTTTGTTCTATCTGTGATGAAGCGGATGCCCAAGGAAGGCGAGCACTTCCACGAGCAGGGCTGGCGTTTCGAAGTGGTCGACATGGACGGCCTGAAGATCGACAAACTGCTGGTCAGCGCCGAAGTGCCCGCTTCCACCGACCAGTAATCCGGGTCACACCGCGATATTATACAGCTTTGCCGAATTGAGGCTCAGCACTTTGGCGCGTTCCTCATAGGTCATGCCTTCCAGCCGGCTTTCGAGATTATCGAAGGGATAGAGGCTGGTCGGGTGCGGGAAGTCTGTTTCGAACAGGCAGTTATCGACCCCGACCTGGCGGACCATGTCGGCCAGATGCGGTCCCTGCTCGAACCAGAAGCAGGCATAAAAATTGCTCTTGAAGTATTCCGATGGCTTCTTGTTGAAGCTCTTGGTCTCGGCGATTTCCTTGAGCTGATAGTCGAGCGCCTGCATCAGGAACGGGACCCAGCCGATGCCGCTTTCGACCGAGACGAATTTGAGTTTTTCGAACCGGTCGAGCAGGCCCGAATAGATCAGATTGGAGACGACCTTGCCGTTGTTGAAGAAGATCATCGCGCCCTGAATGCCCGAATAGAGATCGCGGGTGAGCGAAGGCCAGCCCTGCGTGCCCATCCAGTCGATCGATTGCTCAGAAGCGCCGATGTGGAAATTGATCGGAATGTTCTTGTCCTGGCAGACTTCCCACAGCGGGTACCAATGCTCGGTGCCCAGGTCGGGGATCATCTCGCCATCATCGCCGCGCACGGTATGCGGGTCCGAATTGATGTTGATCCCGCGCAGGCCCATTTCGCTGCAACGCGCGGTTTCCTTGACCGCCTCTTTCACATCCCACCACGGCAGCAGCGCCATAGGAAACAGCCGCTGGCCGCTTTCCTCCTGAATTTCAGCCATGGCATCGTTATAGATCTGCGTGGTGATCAGCCGAAGCTCGGGATCGACCTTTGCCGAGGCCTGCCCCCCAAAACCGAGGATGTTGGGATAGACGATCTGCGCGTGGATGCCGTTCTCGTCCATCACCGCAAGCCGCTCCTTGACCGAGCTGGAGCCGAGATGCACTTCCTCGAACTGGACTTTCAGGAACCGGTCGAGGTCGCGAATCTTGCCGCCCTCTTTCAGCACGGCGCTGTTGGGATGCGCACCGGTACCGATCGACTTGTCACCATCGATGATCCAGCTGCGTATGCCTTCGTGCATTTTTACCTGCGGCACCCGGTCGCGGTATTTGGCCGGCGCGCGGCTGGTCCACATGTCGTGGGGCTCGGTCAAATGTGTATCGGCGTCGATGATCTTGATCGGGGCATTGGCCATGGCTTGGTTCCTTGCATCCTCTTTTTTCACAGTCTGACCCAGCTGGCATTGCCGCGCAAGGGCGCTGATTCACGTCGCCGGCTGATCGGGCTCCATCCCGTCCATTGGCGTCTTGCGGCCAGGTCCGCCGCGCACCTGCACGGTCATTTCGCCAAGCCCTTCCATCGTCATGTGCATGACGTCGCCGGGAACCACCGGGCCCAGCTGGGCCGGCGGCGTGCCCGAGAAGATCACGTCGCCGGGATGCAGCGTCATCACCGAGGCGGCGTGCTCGACCAGATCGGCAATGCCGAGCACCAGACTGGCAGTCGTGTCGACCGTGCGCTCCTCGCCGTTGACCGTGAGGCGATAGGCGAGATTGTCGGGATCGGCGATCTCATCGCGCGTCGTCAGCCAGGGCCCCATCATCCCGAACGTATCAAAGCTCTTGTTGAAGCTGGGGAATTCGCTGCCCTGCTGGGTCATGTCGAGGCCGATGCAATAGCCGGCGATGTAATCGAAGGCGTCTTTCGCTGCGATCTCGGTGCCAGCCTTGCCGATGACGATAGCGATTTCCGCTTCGTGGAAGGTCGTGCGCTCAGGCCAGCGCAAGATCACGCCGTCGCTCTCTCCGGCGGCTGCATTGGTCATCTTGAACAGCAGCCCCATGCGCCGCGGATGCCCACCGGCGCCGAGCACGACTTTGTGGTTGCCTGCGCCGCAGACGAATTTTCCCGGATTGGCGATGGGGCATTTGAGCAGCACCTCGGCCAACGGCACCGGGTTGGCCTTGTCCGCCAGCGCTTCCATCGCCGGGCGCAGCGCCTCGAGGTTGGTGATGAACTGATCGCCCGCCGGATAGGGCCAGCGCACCGATGGCAGGCTGTCGGTGACGGCGGTCACATCGTAAACCGAATCGCCCCGCACGACGCCAAGCTTGATCGGTCCGGACGCGCTTTCCTGATAACGGCAGATCTTCATGGCATTCTCCCCGCGAGTTAACTGTTATTGCCTGACAATTGCGCGGCATCTGCCACGCGGCAAGAACAATCGAGTCCCGGTGGGCGCGCGCCAGCAGGCGCCTGCGCGGCTTTGCCTCCCTGCGTTAGCCTGCAACAAGCTCGACGAAGCGGCTCGCCACCCAGCCGGAAGCGCACGGGCCGCGATAGGGCCGGGACCGACTGATCGGCGTACCCACGCCGCAATCCAGGTCGCGGCCCGCTGGTGCGTAGACCACACCCTGCCATTGCCCGTCGGCCGATGCATCACAGAGATAGCCCATCTGCCCATTCCGCAGCCGCGCCAGTTCGCGCCCGGTCGCAGCCGGGCGGCTGCGCACCGAGAGAAAATTGTCGCCGCGCGGATTGAGCCCGGTGACTCGATAGGTGCCGCCGCAAGCATCCTGTTCGCTGTCGCCGCCGACCATCACCGGCACCTCGGGCCGAAGCGGCGCGGCACTCTGCGCCGCCATGGCAAGCGCCGCGAGGGGAAGCAGCAGCAGTTGTTTTATCATCACCAGTCTCCAACTGGTGCGGCATCGCGCCGCGCCAACTGTTTTTGGTCTATGCCGGATAGAGACAGCATACTATGCCATTCCTCTGGTGGGCCCATTCACACGGTGGACCCTGTCCATGCCCCAATCCAATCCGACACGTAAGGAAGTCTTGATGTCAACGCCTGCGAACACCACTGCACTCGACCCCGAGATCGCCGCGCTGATCGCCCGCGCCCGGGCCGCGCAGGCCATTTTCGAGGGCTTCAGCCAGGAAGCGGTCGACGCCATCGTCCGCGACATGGGCAAATATGTCTATGACAACGCCGAACTCCTTTCGCAGATGGCCGTCGACGAGACCGGAATCGGCAATTTCGAGGACAAGGTCACCAAGAAGAAGGGCAAATCCCGGGCAATCTGGAACAGCCTGAAAGGCAAGAAGAGCCGCGGCATCATCGACGAGGACGCCGAAACCAACCTGGTCTATGTCGCCAAGCCGATGGGCGTGGTCGGCGCAGTGACGCCGATCACCAATCCGGTGGTGACGCCGATGTGCAACGGCATGTTTGCGCTCAAGACCGGCAACGCGGTGATCTTTGCCGCCCATCCCAAGGCGCAGGGCTGCGCCGAGCACCTGACCGAGGCTTATCGCGCGATGCTGACCGCGCACGGCGCGCCCGAAGACCTGATCCAGGTAGTCAAGAACGGCTCGATCACCCGCACCCAGCAACTGATGGAATCGGTCGACGTGGTGGTTGCCACCGGCGGCGGGGCGATGGTCAAGTCAGCCTACAGCTCGGGCAAGCCCTCGTTCGGGGTAGGCGCGGGGAATGTGCCGGTGATCATCGACCGCGGAGTCGATCTGGGCACGGCGGTCGACAAGATCATCACCGGGGCAAGCTTCGACAACGGTATCATCTGCAGCCACGAGCAATTCGTGCTGACCCCGGAAGAAGCCTTCGACGACACCGTGGCAATGTTCACCGCGTCCGGCAAGGTCTGGTACACTGACGACGAGGCCCAGATTCAGGCCTTGCGCGACGTGGTCTTTCCCGGCGGGCATCTGAACAAGGACGTAGTCGGCGTGACTGCCCGCGCAATCGGCGCCATGGCTGGGATCGACGTGCCCGAAAGCGCGCGGCTGATCATGCTGCCAGCCAAGGGCGCGGGCGAGGACGATATCCTTGCGCGCGAAAAGCTGTGCCCGGTGATCGCGATCCTGCCGTATGAGTCTTTCGAAGACGCGGTGCAGAAGGCCAAGGCTAACCTGCTGGTCGAAGGCGCCGGCCATTCAGCGGCTCTGCACTCGCATGACGAGGCAAACATCCGCCACGCCGGGCTTGAGCTGCCGATCAGCCGGCTGGTGGTCAATCAGCCCTCGTCGCTCACCGCCGGCGGCTCGCTGACCAACGGCTTTGCGCCGACGACAACGCTCGGCTGCGGCTCATGGGGCGGCAATTCGATCTCGGAAAACCTCGATTACAAGCACCTGATGAATGTCAGCAGGATCGGCAAAGTGATCGAGGGCAAGGCCGTGCCGACGGATGAGGAAATCTGGGCTTAAGGCTGGTCTGCGTCACTACGAAGCACATGAATCAGCAAAGATTCCGTTGCTCGGCGATGCTGGTTGCGATGTGCGTGTTGCCCCGGTCGATCACCTCCTGCGCACTCGTGACATAGAACGCTTCCCAGTTTTCGCGCACGGCAAGGTTCCTGGCTGCTTCTGCCGCACGTTTTGCCTCCTGCAGATTAAGCAGCGCATCGTTGATCCAGGAGCATTTTTCGCGTCTTGCGGTTGCTTTGGTCGCAAGATCGATGCTCGAGGAGGCTGATATATTG
>CAXNKI010000105.1:0-5584 GCA_964202645.1 Alphaproteobacteria bacterium
CGGAACATCGCGTTCAGCGCCGCCGCTCGGGCGCTGTCATTGCCCGCGAGATAGCCTTGTCGCTCCAGCAGGTTGGGCGCGAGGACTGGCTCCAGCCCCATCGCGCGGATCGTCGCCGCCAGCTCTTCGATGCCGAAGCGATCAGCGACGAAACCCGCCGGGGCCGCGAGGCCGACTTTATCGCCAGGGCGGAGGCGTGGCGGCTTCACCAACTTGCGCTGAGTGCGCGGCGCAGCGCCCATCAGCATGGTCGCGGCCATGGCCCCCATTCCCGCCAGTGCTGCGCGCCGCGTTGCCATGCAGGCGATGCTAGACCAAAAAGATCGACGCGGTAACCCGCTGCTAAGCGGCATGGACTATGGCCGGAATTATGGACCGCGTTGAAGACCGCACGACTGCAATCCTGCGCGCGCGGCTGCGCGATGGCGGGCTCGAGCGCGAAGCAGCCGTGCTCGACCTGTCGTCACGCGGGCTGATGGCAGCTGCCCAGCCGCCGCCCCGGCGCGGCACGATCATCGAGATGAACGTCGGCAGGCACTCTCTCGTAGGGCAAGTGCAGTGGTGCGAGGGCAATCGCTTCGGGGTGCGCCTGCGCGAGCGGATCGACGTACTGACGGTTGTCGGCAATGAGGCGGGACCAGCGGCGCTCAAGGCGGCGCGGCTGGCACGGGGCAAGCCTTCGGTTGCGTCAAGGATGGCCTATTCGCGCCAAGTCGCGCGCGGCTTTACTTACGGGGTCCTGATTGCCGTCGCAGTCAGTGCGGCTTCGGTCGGTGCAGAATTGGTGACTCGCAGCCTTGCGCCGCTGGACGCCGTCAGCGCGGTTTTGCGCCCTCAGCAGTAAGCCTTCGCGCGACAGCGACAAATTCTGCCACGCTCAGTGTTTCAGCGCGTCGCTCGGCCTCAATGCCCAGCGACGCCAGCGCATCGAGCGCGCCCGGCAAGCCCTTCAGGCTCTGGCGCAGCATCTTGCGGCGCTGGCCGAATGCGGCTTCAGTCAGCCGCTCGAGCATCCGTGCGGATACGCCTTCAGGGGCATCTGCCGGCGTGACATGGATCACTGCCGACATCACCTTGGGCGGCGGGGTGAAGGCGCTGCGGTGCACTTTCATCGCGATTCGCGCCGCGCTGCGCCACTGCGCCAGCACGGCAAGTCTGCCATAAGCGCCGCTGCCGGGCGCAGAAACAATCCGCTCGGCGACTTCCTGCTGGAACATCAGGGTCAGCGATAGCCAGGCTGGCGGCCAGTTTTCGCCCCCCAGCCAGCGCACGAACAGCGCGGTTCCGGCGTTGTAGGGCAGGTTGGCGACCACATGGAATGGGCCTTCTATGCCGTGCGCCACTTTCAGCGCATCGCCCTCAATGACCTTGAGCTGGCCCGGAAAGGCCTCGTCCAGCTCGGCAAGCGCGGGCAGGCAGCGCCGGTCCATTTCGATTGCAGTCACTTGCGCGCCTGCGCGCAGCAGCGCGCGGGTCAGCCCGCCGGGGCCAGGGCCGACTTCGAGCACCGCCTGTCCGGCAAGGTCACCCGGAACCGCAGCGATCCGTGCGAGGAGTTGCTCATCGAGCAGGAAGTTCTGGCCCAGCGCCTTTGTCGCTTGCAGGCCGTGGCGGGCGATGACTTCCCTCAGCGGCGGCAGGCTCATGCGCAGCGCCTGCGGCCGGCGCATTCACTGGCCATCCGGATCGCCGCGATCATCGCGCCGGGATTGGCCAGGCCCTTGCCGGCGATGCCGAACGCCGTTCCGTGGTCGGGCGAGGTGCGCACGATCGGCAGGCCAAGCGTAACGTTGACGCCCTGGTCGAAATCCAGCGCCTTGACCGGGATCAGCGCCTGATCGTGATACATGCACAGCGCGACATCGAAAGTGGCGCGGCTGTGCGGCGCGAACAGCGCGTCGGCAGGATGCGGCCCGCTGGCGTCGATGCCGCGCTCGCGCAGGGCGGCGATTGCCGGGGCGACGATGCGCTGGTCTTCATCACCCATGCGGCCTTCCTCGCCAGCGTGCGGATTGAGCGCGGCGACTGCGAGGCGCGGGGCGGCAAGCCCGAAATCGCGCCGGAGCGCGGCGGCGACGATGGCCCCTCGCCGCTCGATCAGCGCAGCACTGAGCAGCGCGGGCACTGCCGCGAGCGCAACGTGGACCGTCAGCGGCACAGTGCGCAAGCTGGGCCCCGCCAGCATCATCACCGCGTCTTCCGGGTTGATGCCGCAGGCCTCGGCGACCCATTCGGTCTGGCCGGGATGCGAAAAGCCAACCTCGGCCAGGCGCGCCTTGGCAATCGGGCCGGTGACCAGCGCTGAAGCATGGCCGGCGCAGACCAGCGAGGCCGCCTGCTGCAGCGAATCGAAAGCGAGCTGGGCGCCTGCGCGATCGGGTATGCCCGGGCGCCAGCCGCAGTCCGCGGCTCCGAGCACCGGCAGGCCCTGTTCGAATGCCGCGAAAGCATCTGCCGGACTGTCGATGGCAATGACCGGAACGTCGCCGCCCAGATTACTGGAGACGGCTTCGAGAACCGACCTGCCGCCAGCGACAAAGAATGGTGTCAGCCCGGCTTGCGCGCGCGCAGCCCATGCCTGGACGATGATTTCTGGCCCGATCCCGGCTGGATCACCCAGCGAAACCGCGAGCGGCGTTGCCCCGTCAGTCACCTGGTCAGTTATAGTCGATCACCGCGTCGCGGCGCAGATCGCGCAGATACATCTGCGCCCGCTTGTTGACCCGGTCATCTTCCAGTTGCGCCTGCAATTGCTCGAAATTGGGGCCGCTGGCTCCCTGCGGGTCGTCGCGCCCGCACAGCATCAGCACGCGCACGCCTTCTTGGACCGAGCCGAACGGCGGCGAAGTCTCGCCGACTGAAAGCGTCAGCACGGCTTGCTGCAGTGGACCGGGAAGGTCGCGCGCCTTGACCTGATCGTTGGTGATGACTTGCGCGCCGACACTGGCGGCGACAGCATCAGCCCCGCCGCAACCGCGGGCCTGGCTCATCGCGGCGGCGAATTCACCGGCCTTCTTCTGCGCGTCCGCCGGGCTGGTGCCGGCTGCGAACGAGATCGAAATCTGCTTGAGCGCGAGCACTGCATCGCGCGGATCGGCTGTCAGCACCTGGCGCTTGTCGATGAGATAAAGGATCGAATAGCCAGCCCGCAGTTCGATCGGCCCGACCAGCTGCCCGGGCGAAAGCTCGCGCGCGGCTGCGCCCAGTTCCACCGGCAGCTGTTCAAGCCGCACCCAGCCCAGATCACCGCCGACGGCTGCGGTCGAGGCTTCCGAATACTGGCGCGCATAGGCGACGAAGCTGCCGCCCTGGCGCAGCTGTTCGACGATGCGCTTGGCGTTCTCCGCGACTTGCGGCTTGGCCTCGGGTGAGGCGGAGAGATAGATTTCGCCGATGCGAAACTCTTCGGTGCCCTTGGCGGCGCTGAGCCGCTGCATGACTTCGCGCACTTCCTCGTCGGAGACATTGACGAACGGCTGGACATTGCGGCGCAGCAACCGCTGCCAGGAAAGCTCGCCCCTGATCTGGCGCTTGAGCGATCCGGGCGAAGAGCCGACGCGGGTGAGATAGGCATCCATCGCCCTGGTGTTCTGGCCGAAATTCTGCTGCGCGACGCGGGCATATGTCTGCTCGACCTCGGCGTCCTCGATTTCGATCTCGGCTTCCTTGGCGGCCTGGATCTGCAGTGTCTCGTCGATCAGGTTGCGCAGCACCTGCAGCCGCAGCCGCGCCACTTCCTCGGGCGGCAGCTTGCTGTCGTTGGCCGCGACAATCAGCGCAAGGCGCTGGTCGACATCGCTGCCGGTGACGATGTCGCCATTGACCACGGCGGTCGCGCGGCGATGATTGGGATCATTCTTGCCGAAGAGCGTGACATTTTCCGGTATGACGATGCTGCCTTGCGGAGTTGCGGCAGGGGCAATGTCCTGCGCGACAGCAACCGCTGTGAGACCGGCGGCAAGGCCAAGGGAAATTACCAGATTGCGCATGCGATTATTCACAGTGTCACGTTCCTGACTGCGGCAAGGCACATGCCTCGCCCGTTTGACGGCCAAATCGCGCCGCCCGGCTTAACCAAAGCTGAGCGCGCCGATAGCGCACTTGGTCGCGCGTGCCAATCGCGTCTGCCAATCGCGGCGGCGCGCGCAATGATTTGGATCAACGCCAAGGGTCAGCGGAAGCCCAGATTGCGCAATGCGAAGCGCACTTCAAAGATATCGCCCTTCTTTGCATCGCCGGTGGTGACGAAATCGCGCCGCCAGGTCAGCCCCATCTCGAGGCAATCGTCCTGATAGGCAACGCCCAGTCGTGTGCGCAGCGGCTCGAAGCCGCGCGTCACGCGCCGGGTCACGCTGTCGGTTTCGCGCAAGTTGACCACGCCTGAGCCGAACAGCGACCAATAGCGGGCAATGGCGATGCGCCCCGCCGCACGCAGCTCTTCGCTGTCCTTGAGGTCTTCGATGGTGGAGGCGATATTCCGGTTAAGTCTGGAATATCCTAGTTCCACATAGGTTCGCTGATTGCCCAGAGTGGCATCGATTTCATTGCTGCGGAACGCCAGGCTGTCCTTGTCGAGCCGGAAGCGGTGGGTGAACCGGACGAAATTGCGGTATTCGATTTCGGTGCGCCCGACGATGTCGGAAACTCGGTTGGCGAGGCCGGTGCCATCGGGCAGCAGGCTGGCCTTGGTGGTCAACCGGTAAGACTGGCCGATCGTCGTCTTGATCCGCCAGCGCGGCGCCTCGAATTGCCAGTCGAGGCCATAGGTGAAACGCACCCCATCCTCGATGCGATCGTAGCCGGGAAACCGGTTGAGCGCGAACAGGTTGCTGTCCTGCAGGTCAATCGCGCGGCTGTCCTCGTTGGGTACGGCGAGGTTGCGGATCGAGGGACTTGCGACGATCTGCATGCGCGGGGTGATGACTTGGTTCCCGCCGAACACTTTGCCCATCAACGGCCATTTGACGTCTACGGCGGCGGTTGCGACGCCGCGATGCTGCCAGCCGGGATTGCCGCGATAGATCGCGGTGGTGGTCAGCTCATTGCGCGCCGAATGATAGACATCGCCGCGAACCAGCGCGGTCAGAGTGACTTCCTGGCCCATGCGGGTGAGCCGCCGCATATCCCACTGGGCGCTGGCAAAAGCGCGTTGGGTATCCTGCCCGGCCGAGCGCAGGATGCCCAAGGTGTTGAACTGGAATTCCACTTTGCCGCCCAGCACTGGCGCCGGCAGGCGGCGGCGATAGTCGAGTGCTGGCAGCGCCACCGGCACCAGCCCCTGACTGTCGCCGGCGCGCAAGGTCTGCGTCGCCCAGCCAGCGATGGAAAGATACGAATTGGGATCGATCCGCTCGACCTCGATCATCGAGCGCAAGCGGTCGTCGCGGCTGATATCATAGCGGCGCAGGAAGGTGCGGTCGGTCGCGCGGCGTACCGAAGCGGTTACGCTCCACTCCGGCGAGAGCTGGAAGCGGCCGTTGGCGAAGACATAGCCGCGAAATTCGCGCTGGGCGGTGGTGGGCAGTCCGGCGACGGGAATGACGTCCGAACGCGTGCCATAGCCGGTGATCTGGTAAGCGCCTTT
>CAXNKI010000106.1:0-5560 GCA_964202645.1 Alphaproteobacteria bacterium
CGCAGCGCCTCGTTCATTGCGTCTTTCAGCGTCGCAGCGCCGGCGGTAACGGGGACGACTTCTGCGCCAAGCAGCTTCATGCGGAACACGTTTGGCGCCTGCCGGGCAACGTCAGTCGCGCCCATGAAGATTACGCAAGGCAGGCCGAAGCGCGCGCAGACCGTGGCAGTGGCCACGCCATGCTGGCCGGCGCCGGTCTCGGCGATGATCCGGGTCTTGCCCATGCGCATCGCGAGCAGAATCTGGCCGACGCAATTGTTGATCTTGTGCGCGCCAGTATGGTTCAATTCGTCGCGCTTGAACCAGACTTGTGCGCCGCCCCCCGCGGGAGCGCTCTTGCGTAGCTCCTCAGTGATGCGCGGGCCGAAATACAGCGGGCTGGGCCGGCCGACATAGTGCTCGAGCAAGTCGTCGAACTCGGCCTGAAACGCCGGATCGGCCTTGGCCTTGCGGTATTCGGTCTCGAGATCGAGCACCAGCGGCATCAGCGTTTCGGCGACATAGCGGCCGCCGAACTGGCCGAAATGGCCGCGTTCGTCAGGCTGGTTACGGAAGGAGTTGGGCGCGTTCATAGGTGCGCCGCTTTGCAGAATGCGGCGATCTTGTCCACGTCCTTGATACCCGGGGCGCTTTCGACGCCCGAAGAGGTGTCGACCAGCGGCGCGTCGGTCAGCCGCGCGGCCTCAGCGACGTTGTCCGGGGTCAAGCCACCCGCCAGCCCCCAGGCTATCGGGCCTTTCCAGCCGGCCACCAGGCTCCAGTCGAAACTCAACCCCATGCCGCCAGTCAGCGCCGCGCCCTTGGGGGTCTTGGCGTCAAACAGCACAAGGTCTGCCGCCCCGGCATAGACATCGGCGCGGGCGACATCCTCGCGGCTGGCAACCGCCAGCGCTTTCCACACTGGCAGGCCGAACTGCATGCTGATCTGCGCGGCGCGGGCTGGCGTCTCGCTGCCATGCAACTGCAGGGCATCGAGCCCGGCGGCGGCAATCGCCTCGGCAATCGCGGCATCATCGGCATTGACGAACACGCCGACTTTCCCGATCCGTCCGGCGGCACGCGGGCCAAGCTGTGCCGCGTCGGCAGCGGAAAGAAAGCGCGGGCTGGGCGGATAGAAGTTGAATCCTACATGCTCGGCGCGCGCGGCAATCGCCGCGTCGAGCGCGGCTGGCGTGGTTACGCCACAGATCTTGATGGCGGGATTGCTCATGCTGCGCCCAATAGCCTAACCTCCGCATGTGTCGAGGTCACCTGAGGGGCAAAGCAATGGACTATGTGCGCGTGGCGAGTGTGGCCGATGTCGGAATGGGCATGATCCTGCCGGTCGAGGCGCTGGGGGTGAAAATGCTGCTGACGCAGGTTGGCGGGCAATTCTACGCGGCGCAGCGCAAGTGCCCGCATCTGGGTTTCAACCTGTGTCGCGGCTCTATCGAAGGGCGCGGCGTGGTCTGTCCGCTGCACAAGGCGAAGTTTGACCTGGAGACCGGCGAGGTCGAGCGCGATCCCAAGCTGCTGTTCATCAACATGAAAGCCAAGACTGGCCTCAAGACCTACAAAGTCAAAGTGCTGGATAATGACATCTTCGTGATGGTCTGACCGACATCCGTCATTCCCGCCTTTGCGGGAATGACGAGACGGGTTGGTGACCTGCCCCGACGTTCCTAGCCCCGCGCCGTCAGCGGGTCATTCAGCACCAGCCCCGGCCTTGGCCAGTCGGCGGCGACCAGGCGGCCATAGCCCGAAAGCGTGATGTAGGCAGTGCGCATGTCCGGCCCGCCAAAGGCGATGTTGGTGCAATAGGGCTCGTCCGCCTCGTACCATTCGGTGAGGCCACACTGCGGCGAAAACACGCTGATCCCGCCGAACACGAGGCTCGCAACGCAAATGTTGCCTCCTGCCTCCACCGCCAGCGAGTCGAAGCGCTGATAGCCCTGCGGTCCGCCGATCATCCGGCCACCGTTCGGCGAGGGCCAGGGCTCCTTGCCGAGCTTGCCGGGGCCAAGGATCGGCCAGGCCCACAGCCGCCCGGTCTCGGTCTCGGTGGCATAGAGCGTGCTGCCATCTGGCGAGAGACCGATGCCGTTGGCCGTGATCATCGGGAAAGCGGCTTCGGTGATCTCGCTGCCGTCAATCCGCGCATAATAGAGCGCGCCGCGGTCCATCAGCCGGTCATAACTCTTGCCATGATCGGTGAACCACATGCCGCCGTCCGAATCGAAGACGATGTCGTTCGGCCCGGTAATCGGATTGCCGTTGCACTCGGTATAGAGCCAATCGGCCTTGCCGGTCGCGAGATCGACACGCTGTATGCCGCCCTTCACGTAACTGTCAGCGCGGCCATGCGGGCGCAGGAAGCCGTCAGGCTCGGTGATCCAGTTGAAGCCGCCGTTGTTGCAGACATAGCAGGCGCCATCGGGGCCGATTGCCGCGCCGTTCGGCCCGCCGCCGAGCTCGGCCACAGTCTGTTTGGTGCCATCGGGCAGCACGCGGGTGAGCCGCGCACCCTCGATCTCGACCACCAAGACCGAGCCATCGGCCATGGCAATCGGGCCTTCGGGGAACCGGAGCTCGCGCGTCACTTCACGGAAATTCAGCTTCATGGTGCCTGTTCCTCATCCACCAGCTTGATAATCGCGGGAAAGTATTCCTCGCCGAAGCCTTCGTCCACCGCGCGGGAGTAATACGAAGCCGCCAGCCGCGCGACGCGGGGTTCGACGCCCATCTGCTCGGCCAACTCGATGGCATAGCCGAGGTCCTTTAGCGTGTAGGTTGATGGGAAGGCCTTCAAAGGAAACGCGCGCGGCGCCATGGCCTTGCGTCCGTGGTTCTGGAGGGCAAATGAATTGCCCGAGCCCAGCCCCACGGCTTCGATCAGCTTTTCGCCGGATACCCCGGCGCGCTCGGCCACGACCATCATTTCGGCAATGGCGGCGACGTTTTCAAACAGCAGACAATTGTTGATCAGCTTGACCACTTGCCCGCAGCCGACATCGCCGCAGTGCGTCACATCGCTGCCCATAAGGCCAAGCAGCGGCGCGATGCGGGCGAACAGTTCCTCGCTCGCTCCGACCATGATCGATAGCGTGCCATCTATGGCCGCCTGCCGCGTCCGCGCGACGGGGGCGTCGGCAAACAGCACGCCTTTGCCTGCCAGGCGGCCAGCGATGGCGCGCGCTTCGGCGACGCTGGTGGTGGACAGATCGACCACGGTGGAACCGGGCCTCAGCTGATCCGCCAGCTCCTCGCAGACCGCCGCAACCTGCTTGCCGCCGGGCAGAGATAACAGCACCACTTCGGCTGCCCTGCCCACCTCTGCGACAGAAGTGGCGGCAATCGCGCCTCCCGCCTGCTGTTCGGCAATCGCGTCGGCCACCATGTCGAACACATGCACCGGCGCGCCGTGCTTGCGCACCACATTGGCGCACATAGCGCTGCCCATGACACCGAGGCCGATGAATCCGAGGGTCGGGGTGCCCATTGCCTTGCTCTCCGCATTCCTTCCCGCAACCGGCGGGATCAAAATATCACTTCGGCCTCTTCCAGTGCCGTCCGCTCGGCGCGGGTCAGCCCCAGCAGTTCGCCATAGACATAGTCCTCGTGCTCGCCCAGCTGAGGCGTGCCGGAATCGATGCCGATTTCCGCGCCCTTCGAAAGCCGCATCGGCACACCGACAGCGGCGCGGCGGGTGCCGTCCGGCTCAGCCACTTCGACAATGCTCCCGCGCGCAGCCAGGTGCGGATCGGCGGCCAATTCGGGCGTGGTCCAGCTGGCGTGCGCGGCGATGCCGGCGGCCTGCAATTCGGCGGCAGCTGCATTGGCGTCGCGGGAACTGGTCCAGGCCGTTATCGCCTCGTCGCTCGGCTCGCCGCCGATGATCTGGCCAAGTGCCCGGCGCTCCGCATCGCTTGCCACTGCAATCGACAGCCAGCGATCTTCACCACTCGCCGGGTAGACACCGTGTGGATCCATGCGCGGGTGTGCATTGCCCATGCGCGTCTGCGCGGTCCCTGCCGCTGCCAGCAGCAGCGCCTCGCCGATCAGCGAAGATGCGACCTCGCGCGCGCCGACGTCGATATAGCTGCCAAGCCCAGTCGCGCGGCGGCGGTGCAGCGCGGCCACGACCGCGACGGCCGCATTCATCCCCACCGTGTGATCCATGACATGCCGCATCTCGACCGGCGGCCCATCAGCGAAACCGGTCAGGTCGCTGAGCCCGCCCCAAGCACCGAACAGCGGCGCATAGCCGGCGAAATGCGAATCCGGCCCGCTCTGCCCTGATGACGAGACTGACAGCATGACGATATCGGCTTTCACGGCCTTGAGGGCTTCATAGCCCAGCCCCAGCCGAGCGATTACTCCGGGGCGGAAGCTTTCGGCGGCAACGTCCGATGCGGCCACAAGGCGTTTGGCCAGCGCCACGCCGTCTGCCTTCTTGAGGTTGATCCGCACTGAAAGCTTGGTCGAAGCCACCTGGTCGAATGTCGCCGGGCCCATACGGCCATAGACCGGATGGGGCTTGCGGAAGGCATCGGGCCGCATCGCGCTTTCCACCTTGATCACTTCGGCGCCCAGCTGGCTAAGCATGTGGGTGCAGAAAGGACCGGCATTGTGCACGGTGAAATCAGCGATGCGGATGCCGGACAAGGGCTTCATGCGGGCGGCCCTCCGGCAAGCACGAGCGGCGCACCGTCGAAGTGGAACGGCGAAACCAGCATGTCGAGCAGGCCTGCTCCTGCAATCTCGACCGGCTGAAACAGTCCGCGCGCCGCCTCATGGGGATCGCGCACCACTTCGGCGGGGGTGTAATACTTCGCCAGCGGCACTGAGAGCTTCTGGCCCTCGCGCACAATATCCTCGACCCGGCGCGTCGCCGCCCAGGCGCGGATGTGGCGGTTGAGTTCGGGGCCGCGCCGGCTGCGTTCCAGCGAATCGGCCAGCGCTGGATCTTGCGCCCATTCGGGATTGCCCAGCAAAGTCACCAGCCCGTCCCATTGCCGCTGCTCCAGTGTCAGCAGTTCGACATGGCCATCGCGGCAAGGGATCACTCCGCCATAGCGAAAGCTGCGCTCGACCCGGTGTTCGACCGAGCCATCGCCCAGTCGCTGAATGGCAAAGGCGCCCACGGCGAGGCCTGCATCCTGGCTGGAAATATCGACAAATTGCCCACCAAGCTCATCGCGCACCCATAGCGCCGAGAGCGCGCCGAGTGCGGCGGCAATCCCTCCCTGCATCTCGGTGAAATGGCCATAGGGCTTGACCGGTGAGCGGCCCGGAAACAGCTCGCACGTCAGCCCATTGGGCAGGAGGTAGCCTTCGCCCGAGGCATGGAGCACATTGATTTCCTCGCCCTTCCAGCCCGCCTTGGGGCCGAATGCGCCGAAGGGCAGCACCGAGACATGGATCAGCTGGGGATGGCTCGCGGCAAGGCTCGCCTCATCGAGGCCCAGCGCAGTGCGGTCAGCCAGCGGGGTGTCGTCGATGAACACGTCGCTCTCGCTGAGCAGCGCGCCCAGCGCGGTGCGGCCATGGGCATCGGCGAGGTCGCAGGACTGGCTGGCCA
>CAXNKI010000107.1:0-5537 GCA_964202645.1 Alphaproteobacteria bacterium
GGTTGCACTGATCGCCGCTGCTGCGTGGGCCTTGTTCGGCCCGGACCCGCGCCTGACCTATGCGCTGGTCGCGGCGGTGTCCGTGCTGATTATAGCATGCCCCTGTGCACTGGGGCTCGCCACGCCGATGTCGATCATGGTTGGCGTCGGACGCGGTGCGCAGGCAGGCGTCCTCATCAAGAACGCCGAAGCGCTTGAACGGTTCGAAAAGATCGACACGCTGATCGTCGACAAGACCGGTACGCTGACCGAGGGGCGCCCTGCAGTCACTGGTATCCGCACCGTCAGCGGATGGGACGAAGACGAGATCTTGCGCCTTGCTGCCAGCCTAGAGCGCGGCAGCGAGCACCCGCTGGCCGATGCCATCCTGCGCGCCGCACAGGACCGCAAACTGGTGCTGGAACAAGCAAGCGATTTTGATTCTCCCGTCGGTCGCGGCGTCACCGGCACGGTTTCGGGCAAGCACATCCTCCTCGGCGGTCCGCGCTTCATGGCGGAGCAGAAGATCGATACGACTGCGCTTGACGACGCAGCCGAAGCGATGCGTGCCGAGGGCGCGACCGCGATCTTCGCCAGCATCGATGGCAAGCTCGCCGGACTTCTGGGTATCGCCGATCCGATCAAGGAAACGTCGGCCCAGGCAATCCGTGAGCTGAAGGCCGACGGTATCCGCATAGTCATGATGACCGGGGACAACCGCACCACCGCGCTGGCCGTCGCGGCCCGCCTCGGCATCGACGAAGTCGAGGCCGAAGTCCTGCCCGAGGACAAGGCCAGTGTCGTCCAGAAGCTCCGCGCCGAGGGCCGCAGCGTCGCCATGGCAGGGGACGGCGTCAACGATGCTCCTGCATTGGCGGCGGCCGAGGTCGGTATCGCAATGGGGGCCGGGGCTGACGTTGCAATCGAAAGCGCCGGAGTAACCTTGCTGCAAGGCGACCTCGGCGGCATCGTGCGAGCGCGGAAACTGTCGCGTGCGGTGATGCGCAACATCCGGCAGAATCTGGTCTTTGCCTTCGCCTACAACGTCGCCGGCATTCCGATCGCAGCGGGCGCGCTCTATCCTGCCTTTGGCTGGATGCTCTCGCCCGCCATCGCGGCTGCAGCCATGGCGCTCTCTTCGGTGAGCGTCATCACCAATGCCCTGCGCCTGCGGATCGTGAAGCTGTGACCGCCCCGGGCTGATCGGGACCAAAATCCTATCGCAAGTGCAGGATTGTTGCCGCCATGGCGGCATGATAGGGTCTCGCACAGACAGGGAGATTCTCTATGAGTGACTGGCGCGCTGGATTTCAGACCCATGCGGTGAAATATGCCGTGATCGTCATGGCCGTGGCCAATTGCGTGGGTATCTATCTCGCGCATGACCGGCTGAGCCGGCCTTATGAGGGACCCGCCGCTGGCAGCGCGGATGCTCCGGTCGAGATCGTCGATGCCGCCGCGATGATGACCGCGCCTGCCCTGGAAGACGCCGCCCCCACCCTGGGCATCGTTGCCGGGCCGCCGCCGTCCGCGCTCGCGCTAAGCGATGGCCTGCCCGAGATCGCCCCGCTGCCGCCGCTGAAAGTCGAAGCCGCGCCAGTGATCCCCAGCGTTCCCGCCCGCGCTGCCCGCCTTGGCCGCATGAGCGAGCCGCGCGCCGCCGCCCGGTTCCGCCCGGCACGCCAGCAGACAGATCGCGGTTTCGATTCGGCCTTCACCCCGAACTACGCGGCGCTTGCACCCTATGACGGCACCTCGGAAGCATCCAACCTGAGCGACATTCATCCGGAACTGACGGCTGCCAGCGCAGCACAAGCTCAGTTTGAGGACATCGCAGTGAGTTCGGTTGCCGAAGCCAGCCCGGTCGACGCTCCGGTCGCCGAAAGCCCAGTCGATGCCCCGGCAGCCGAAATAGCGGCCCCGGCACCGGCCGAGCTGCCTGCCGCAGCCCCCGAAGCTGTGGAAATGCCGACCGGCTAATCCCTGCCCAGTTCAGCCTGCCAGCGCCGCCCTGATCGCGGCGATGGCATCGGCTGCCTTGGCGCCATCAGGCCCGCCGCCTTGCGCCATGTCCGGCCGACCACCGCCGCCCTTGCCACCCAGCGCCTCGACGCCGAGCTTGACCAGTTCAACTGCGCTCAGCCGCTCGGTAAGGTCGTCAGTGACCGCCACGGCAATGCTGGCGCGGCCTTCGTTCACCGCGCAGATCACCGCGACGCCTGAGCCCAGCCGCTGCTTGGCCTGATCGAGCAGCCCGCGCAGCTCTTTGGCTTCGAGTCCGTCGATCACCTGGCCAGCGAATTTGACTCCGCCGATCTCTTCGTCGGCTGATTCAGCCGCAGCGCCGCCGCCGCCACCCAGCGCCAGGGCCTTTTTCGCCTCGGCGAGCTCGCGCTCCAGCTTCTTGCGCT
Organism: Alphaproteobacteria bacterium; assembly: GCA_964202645.1. Classification (GTDB taxonomy): domain Bacteria; phylum Pseudomonadota; class Alphaproteobacteria; order Sphingomonadales; family Sphingomonadaceae; genus Novosphingobium. The sequence goes on from CAXNKI010000107.1 coordinate 2,391, forward strand.
CATCGAGCAGCGCGGCGACGCGCGCCTCGACGTCTTCGGGTGTGGTGCGCAGCAGGCTGGCCGCGCCTTTGAGCGCTTCCTCGCGCGCGACAAACCACTGACGCGCGCCCTCACCAGTCAGTGCCTCAATGCGGCGCACGCCAGACGAGACCGCGCCTTCCGAAACAATGCGGAACACGCCGATATCGCCGAGTGCGCGCACATGGGTGCCGCCGCACAGTTCGACCGAATAGGGTTTGTCGCTCACGGTCCCCATGCTGAGCACGCGGACTTCATCGCCATACTTCTCGCCAAACAGCGCCATCGCGCCGGCCTCGATTGCCTCGTCTGGCGACATCAGCCGGGTGACCACCGCTTCGTTGGCCCGGATCTCAGCGTTCACTTCGGCCTCGATCGCAGCGATGTCGTCTGGTGTCAGCCCGACCGGCTGGGAGAAATCGAAACGCAAACGGTCCGCCGCGACGGCAGAACCCTTCTGCGTGACATGCGCGCCGAGCCGGTGGCGCAAGGCGGCGTGGAGCAAGTGCGTCGCCGAATGGTTCGCGCGGATCGCATCGCGCCGCGCGGTGTCGACCGCAAGGTGAACCGAATCACCGATCCGGATCACGCCTGACTCCACTTGTGCCATATGGGCATGCAGTCGGCCCAGCGGCTTTGCAGTATCGGCAACGCTCAGGCGTAAGCCCTCGCCGCCGGTGATCACGCCGCTGTCGCCCGCCTGCCCCCCGCTTTCGCCATAGAACGGCGTCTGGTTAGTCAGCACCGCTACAGCCGTGCCGGCCCCCGCGGAATCGACTTCCTTGCCGTCCACAACCAGCGCAACGATCTGGCCTTCACCCGAAGTCGAGGAATAGCCGGTGAATTCGCTGGCGCCCTCGCGCTCGGCGATGTCGAACCACACTTCGCTGTCCGCCGCCTGGCCCGAGCCCTTCCACGCCGCGCGCGCCGCCGCTTTCTGCTGCGCCATGGCAGCATCGAAGCCAGCCTTGTCGACGCCGATTCCGCGCGCGCGCAAGGCGTCTTCGGTCAGGTCATAGGGGAAGCCAAAGGTGTCGTAGAGCTTGAACGCCGTCTCACCGGGCAGCTCGCCGCCCTCATCGAGGCCAACTGTGGCCTCATCGAGCAGCTTGAGTCCGTTGGTCAGCGTGCGGCGGAACTGGACTTCCTCGCGCAGCAGCGTTTCCTCGATCAGCGGCTGCGCGCGGATCAGTTCGGGATAGGCCTGGCCCATTTCAGCGGCGAGCGACCCCACCAGCCGGTGCATCAACGGCTGCTTGGCGCCAAGCAGATGCGCGTGGCGCATGGCGCGCCGCATGATCCGGCGCAGCACATAACCGCGCCCTTCGTTGCTGGGCAGCACGCCGTCGGCCAGCAGGAACGAAGTCGAGCGCAAGTGATCGGCGATGACCCGGTGGCTGGCGCGATTCTCGCCTTCCGCCGCGACCCCGGTCAGGCCTTCGGAGGCCGCGATCAGCGCCTTGAAGGTATCAGTGTCATAGTTGTCGTGAACCCCCTGCATCACCGCGGCGATGCGCTCCAGCCCCATGCCGGTGTCGATGCTGGGCTTGGGCAGAGCCGTGCGGTTGCCATCTGCAGCCTGTTCGAACTGCATGAACACCAGGTTCCAGATCTCGATGAAGCGGTCGCCGTCCTCATCTGGGCTGCCCGGAGGGCCGCCGGGGATGTGATCGCCGTGATCGTAGAAAATCTCGCTGCACGGACCACAAGGCCCGGTATCGCCCATCGACCAGAAATTGTCGCTGGTCGAAATGCGGATAATCCGCTCATCCGGAAGCCCCGCGATCTTGCGCCACAGGCCCGCTGCCTCGTCGTCGGTATGATAGACAGTCGCAGTCAGCTTGTCCGGCGAGAGGCCCCATTCCTTGGTCAGCAAGGTCCAGGCGTGGACGATCGCCTGTTCCTTGAAATAGTCGCCGAAAGAGAAGTTCCCCAGCATTTCGAAGAACGTGTGGTGCCGCGCGGTATAGCCGACATTGTCGAGATCGTTGTGCTTGCCGCCGGCGCGCACGCTCTTCTGCGAGCTTGCGGCGCGGGGCACGGCGCGGGTCTCAAGTCCGGTGAACACGTTCTTGAACGGGACCATGCCGGCATTGACGAACATCAGCGTCGGATCGTTGTAGGGCACGAGCGGCGCAGACTGCACCACTTCGTGGCCTTCGCGGCCGAAGTAGTCGAGAAAGGACCGGCGGATTTCGTTCGTGGAAGTCATACGTCGCGCCGATAAGGCAGGCTGGCGCGTGCGGCAAGCACTTCAAGATTCCGCTTGCGACTCGAGGCCAAGAGTCGCAGCATTGTCGCCAAGTCCCCCGCGCGTCGGGTGAGAAACAAGCGCCCGGCGCGCCTTCACCATCGAGAGGAGGCGTCAATGGGCAACATCAACCCCAAAGGATCACAAGCCGGCGACCGGCCAACCCGTGCGGTCGCAATTCTCGGACCGGCAGGCACGGGCAAGACCAGCCTAGCCGAAGCACTGCTATTCGCCAGCGGCGCGATCAGCCGGCAGGGCAGCGTCGAGGCGGGAACATCGGTGGGCGATGCCAGCCCGGAAGCGCGCGCGCGGCGCGGCTCGACCGAAATCAACCTGATGCATTTTGGCTTTCTGGGTGACCATTTCGCGCTCATCGACCTGCCCGGCGGCGCTGGTTTCGCCGCCGATGGCCTGGGCGCACTGGCCAGCGCCGATCTGGCGATTGTCGTCATCGATCCCGATCCCGCTCGCGCGCTACTCGCCGAACCAGCCTTGCGCCGGCTCGACGCACTGGGCCTGCCGCATGTGATCTTCATCAACAAGATTGAACAGGCCCGCGCCGGCGCGGTGCGCGAGCTGATCGCGACCCTGCAGCCGATGAGCCGCGAGCCGCTCGCCTTGCGGCAAATCCCGATTCGTGAGGGCGACAGCGTCACCGGTTATGTCGATATCGCGCTGGAACGTGCCTACCGCTATCGCCCGGGCGCGGAGAGCGAGCGGGTGGAAATCCCGGCCGATCTCGCCGAACGCGAAGCGGCGGACCGCACCCGGCTGCTCGAAACCCTTGCCGATTTTGACGACGGCCTGATGGAAGCGCTGCTGATGGACGAACAGCCCGCGCGCGAGACGGTGATGGCTGATCTGGCAGTGGATACCGC
>CAXNKI010000108.1:0-5531 GCA_964202645.1 Alphaproteobacteria bacterium
GGACTGGATGTATGCCTGGAAGGCAGTCCACCCCCAGTTCAACACGCTCGACGAGCAGGAGTATTGAGCCATGATCAAGGTCATCCATCTGATCAAGCGCAAGCCACATCTCACCCACGAGCAATTCCGCGAGCATTTCGAACGCAGCCACGCGGCGATGGCGATGAAATTCTGCGGCCACCTGTTCAAGGAATACCGCCGCAACTACGTCAATGTCGTCTTCGGCGGCGACGATTCACGGAAACCCGGCAACTCCTACGGCCCGATGGAGTGGGACTGGGACCTGCTCTCAGAATGGATCATCGGCAGCGAGGAAGATCTGCAAGAAGTCTTCCGCCTGATGGAATCGCCTGAATACAAGCATTACTTCGAAGAAGACGAAGACCGCTTCATCGACCGAAAGATGAATGTGATGATGCCCTGCACGGTGGCGGACACCGGGGTGGTGTTCAACGCGAAGAACACCGTGTTCGACACGGTGAGCGGCGAGCCAAGCTGGGATGGGTATGAGGACTGGGAACCGGTAGCGCGGTGGTAGGGGGGCTGGATTAATCCAGCCGCACCACCCAGCCATGCCCATCGGGCGCTTCGCCGCGCTGGATTGCCACCAGACGCGCTTTCAGCTTGCCGGTGAGTTGTCCCGGGCCGCCTGAGCCGATGGTGAATTCGCCGTCGCGGCCAGCAACCCGGCCAACCGGCGTCACCACTGCCGCCGTGCCGCAAGCGAAAGTCTCGACCAGCTTTCCGCTCGCGGAATCCTCGCGCCACTGGTCAAGGCTGTAACGTTCCTCGCGCACCTGCAGCCCTTCCTCGCGGGCCAGTTGCATGATCGAATCCCGCGTGATGCCGGGCAGGATCGTGCCGGTCAGCGGCGGGGTGATCAGGCTGCCGTCGGCCATGACGAAATAGAGGTTCATGCCGCCCAGTTCCTCGATCCACTTGCGCTCGGCAGCATCGAGGAAGACGACCTGATCGTGCCCGCGCGCCAGCGCCTCGGCTTGCGGCACCAGGCTTGCGGCATAGTTGCCGCCGCATTTGGCCGCGCCCGTGCCGCCAGGCGCGGCGCGGGTGTAGTCGGAGACCCAGATCGAGACAGCCGGCGCGCCGGACTTGAAATAGTTGCCGGCGGGGCTGGCGATGACGAGGAATTTGTATTGCTTGGCCGGGCGCACGCCGAGGAAGGCTTCGGTGGCGATCATGAACGGGCGAAGATAGAGCGAGCCGCCTTCGACATCGGGGAACCAGTCGCGGTCGGCGGCGACCAGCTGGCGGATTGATTCGAGGAACAGCGCCTCGGGCAACGCGGGCATGGCCAGCCGCTCGGCAGAGGCGTTGAACCGCGTGGCGTTGGCCGTTGGGCGGAACAGGGCGATGCCGCCGTCCCGCTGGCGATATGCCTTCAGACCCTCGAAGATTTCCTGCGCATAGTGGAGCACAGCGGCTGCGGGATCGAGCGGAATGGGCTGGCGCGGGCCGATGGTGGCACTGTGCCAGCCGCGCGTTTCATCCCAGTCGATCGACACCATGTGATCCGAAAAATGCGATCCGAAACCCGGATTGGCGAGCACCGCCGCGCGCGCGTCAGCCGAAGTCGGCGCGGGGTGGGGCAGGTGCGTGAAGCGCAGGCTGGAATCGGCGTTGTTCGCCATTGCTGGAAATCCCTCATTGTGACCAGTGCCGATTGAACAAAAATTACGTCAACGGCAATTGAAAAGACATAAACGACAAGTGCACTTTCTGCATTCGGCGATAGTTGGAATCTTGCAGGGATGGAAGGGGGCTTTGGTGCAGATGAGAAGGGGCGGGGGCTCAGATGCGAAAGTACAGAGGCACAAAATGAGAAGGGCCGCAGCGGTCAATCCGCTACGGCCCTTCGCATGGTCAGCGGCTGGAAGTGCCGCTTACGAAGCCTCTATCGCATTTCAGCGATAATGCCTCGCAACGGGCATGTCCGACCTCTGTGCTGAACCATGAGACATCGGATCACCTCCTTTCGCGCTGTTGAGCCAAGTTCGCCGCGCCAGATATTAGCCCGGGCAGCTGCGTGGAATGTGAATCATTCCGCGCTGCACAACAAGTCTTGAACGAAATTATTTTCCTGTCAGAATCAGAACTTCGCGCTGGGAACCCGGGGGTTTTCCACAGGTCCTGACCCTAGCGGCAGTCCTCTATCACCCGGCTCACTTCCGGCCAGCTCGGCACATAGATCGTCGGCAGACCGGCGGTCTCCACCGCAAAGCGCCCCCGGCTGAAAGCCATGGCATCGAGCACGGCATCGCGCGCCGGCAGGGTCAGCGCGACCACCGGCGGCGGCCCGGCAATGGCTTGCGCGGTGAGGGTGCGGTTGCCTGAACTGGCCAGCACGGTCATCGGCACCGCGCCTTGTGCCTCGCCCGGCCGGATCAGCGTCACGGTGCCTGCTTCGCGGTTGCAGCTCAGCACCAGCACATCATTGGCAAAGCGCGCCACCGAGCGATTGCCTTCCATGCGCCATTGCCAGGTGCCAGGCGTGGCCGGCATGTCGCGCCAGTTGGTCGCGCGCGGCGGCGGCGCCACGCGCGGGGTCGCTTTGGGGGTCGGCGCGGGCGCCGCTTCGCGCTGGCCCGAGCAGGCAGCAAGCACCGATAGCAGCAGCGCGATGCCGACCACGCGCCCTGCCGCGCTCAAACTGCGATTTGCCTTCATCGCTTCCCTATGGAATGAGGCGGCAATTCCGGCAACCCCCGCAAGGCCATGGCCAACTCCCATTCCAATCGCCCTGCCGCGAAAATGCGGCTCGACCAGTTGCTGGTCGCACGCGGCCTCGCCGAGAGCCGTGCGCGTGCGCAGGCGCTGGTGCTGGCGGGGCTGGTTTATTCTGGCGAGACCAAACTGACCAAAGCCGGGCAGGCGCTGGCGGAAGACGCGCCGCTCGAAGTGCGTGGGCGCGATCATCCCTGGGTCTCGCGCGGGGGCATCAAGCTGGCCCATGCGCTGGACCACTTCGGCCTTGATCCCGCAGGCGCCACCGCAATGGATATTGGCAGCTCGACCGGCGGCTTTACCGACGTGTTGCTGACGCGCGGCACTTCCCATGTTTACGCGGTCGATTCGGGCACCAACCAGCTCGCCTGGAAGCTGCGGCAGGATCCCCGCGTTACCGTGCTGGAAAAGACCAGCGCACGCGTGTTGACTGCAAGCCAGATCGACCGGCCTTGCGACTGGGTGGTCTGCGACGCCAGCTTCATCGGGCTTGCCAAAGTTCTGGATAACCCGCTGCGGCTCGCCGCTGCCACATGTCAGCTCGTCGCGCTGATCAAGCCGCAATTCGAGGCCGGCCGCGAAGAAGTGGGCAAGGGCGGGGTGGTACGAGATCCGGAAGTGCACGCGCGGGTCTGCAGCGATGTGCGGCAATGGCTGGAAGGCGCGGGCTGGCGGGTAGCGGGCATCGTTCCAAGCCCGATCACCGGGCCGGAAGGGAACGTGGAATTCCTGATTGCGGCGCGGCGCGAAGATGGCCACTAGTGCCATTGCCACGTTGCCTCTGGCCCGCCAGAAGTCTCTTCGTCGCCAAAGAAATCGATTCGAGAGGTCGCCATAGATGATGACCGAGCTTGCCTCTGCCGGACAATTGCGGGCCTCGTTCCTGCGCTGGGCGCTGGTGTCGGTGCCGGGTATCGTCCTGCTGGGATTTCTGGGAAGCATGCTGTCAGGCAGCGGGGTGGGCAATCCCTGGTTCGACAGTCTGGTGAAGCCATCGCTCTATCCGCCGCCGCAGGTGTTCGGCATCGTCTGGTCGGTGCTCTATGTCGTGATGGGCGTGGCCTTCGCGCTGGTGCTCTCCGCGCGCGGGGCCTGGTGGCGCGGCCGGGCGGCAATTGCCTTTTTGGTCCAGCTGGCGCTCAACCTCGCCTGGTCGCCGGTGTTCTTCGGGTTGCACCAGATCACTGCGGCGCTGGTGGTGATTGTGGCGATGGATATTGCCGCGATTGTAACAGTCTGGCTGTTCTGGAAAGTGCGGCCGATTGCGGCCTGGCTGATGCTGCCCTATCTGGCCTGGATTCTGTTTGCGACCGCGCTGAACGCGCAGTTCCTCGCCGCCAATCCGGGCGCGGACGGGCGTCAAGTTTCCGGCGCAAGCCAACGCATCCAAATTTAGGAACCAGCAGAAATGCAAAGCGAAAACCCCCTGATTGCCGACTTCGTCAAGCTGGCCAATGCCGCCGCCGGTACGCTCGCGGGCATGGGCCGCGAGGCCCGGGACGGCGCACGTGAGCGCATGCGAGAGGCTGTGGCCGGGCTCGATTTCGTTGACCGCGAGGAATTTGACGCGGTCAAGGCGATGGCCGCGAAAGCACGCGAAGAGTGCGAGGCGCTGAAGGGGCGGGTCGAGGCGCTGGAGAAGGCGCTGAAGCCGGCCAAGCCGAAGAAATAGCACGAGCGTTGCGCTGAGGCCGCGCTGCGATTATCCGCCCCGGCCATGCAGCGTGACACATCCAAAGAACGCGATCCCCTGATCTGGTGCGCGGCAATCGCGCTGGGCTTCCTCGCGCTGGTCTGCCACCGGCTCGGCATCCCCTCGAAGATCTATTTCGACGAAGTGCACTATGTGCCCGCCGCGCGATCGATGCTGCAGATGGTCTCGGCCAACCCCGAGCATCCGCTGTTCGCCAAGGAAGTGATCGCCGCCTTCATCGCGCTGTTTGGTGACAGGCCGCTGGTGTGGCGACTGCCTTCCGCGCTGTTCGGCGCACTTGGCCTGTTCGCTTTCGGGCGGACGATCTGGTGGGCGAGCAAGCGACGCTTCGCCACACTCGCTGGCATGGGCCTGCTCGCCACAAGCTTTGCCTGGTTCATCCAGAGCCGGATCGCCATGCTCGACATGATCATGGCAGGCCTCGCCATGGCGGCGCTGTGGCAGGTGGCAGTCGCGTTCCAGCGCCCGGCAGCGCGGGCACGCTGGCATCTGGCGGCAGCCGGCCTGCTGTTTGGGCTGGCGCTGGGCGCGAAGTGGAGCGTCGCGCCGGTTGCCATGTTGCCGGGGCTTGCGTTCCTGACGCTCCGGCTGCGCGACCACGGGCGGCGCTTCCTTACCGAGAAAGCTACCCGGCCCCTGCCGGGCATGTCGCTGTGGGAGGCGGGGCTGTGGCTCGGCGCACTGCCGCTGGCGTTCTACTGGGCGACCTATCTTCCCGCCTTCCTCTATGCCCATAACCCCACCGATCCGCTCCAGCCGCTCGCCTGGCACAAATACATGCTGGGGCTGCAGGACAGCGTAACCAAGCTGCACCCCTATCGCAGCACCTGGCCCGACTGGTTGGTGAACTGGCGGGCGGTCTGGTATCTCTACGAAGTGACTGACGGATCGCAGCGCGGGGTGCTGCTGATCGGCAATCCCTTCACCATGCTCGCGGGGCTACCAGCGCTTGTCTGGAGCCTGTGGGCGGGCATCTGGCGTCGGCGGAACGACGCGCTGGCTTTCGCGCTGCTTTATCTGGTGGCGATGGCGATGTGGCTGCTCAGCAGCAAGCCGATCCAGTTCTACTATCACT
>CAXNKI010000109.1:0-5520 GCA_964202645.1 Alphaproteobacteria bacterium
CTGGCTGGTGATATAGGCCTCGCAGGCCTCACGCTGGGCATCGAGGCTGTTGAACTCCTGTTCCAGCCCGTCCTCGGTCGACTTGCGGGTGTAGACCGCGCAGCGCAGCACCTTCAGGGCTACGTCCCACCCGTGAGACCGAAGAACCGCGGGCCGTTCCAGTGCGTGCCCGTTATGGCCCGGGCGATCGCAGTCAGGGACTTCCAGTGTCTGCCACCGAACTCGAAGCCGTCTTCCAACACGATCACGGTGTGCCCCACACCGTGCCAGTCCCGCACCAGCCGGGTGCCCGGCGTAAGCTTGCGGGGTATGGGCTTCTTGTCATCCGCTTCCCCCGACCTCACCGCTACCTGCCGCAGCAGCGTTCGGGTCGAACGGCTGACCCCGCCCAGTTTTTGCTCCTGCAGCTTATAACCGAGCCCCAGCCGCAGCAGGTCCGGCGACAGGCCGGGAGCAGGCGCGCCGAAGCGGCGCGCCCACTCGGTCTTCAGGTCCTCGACCGGACGGCCGGCCAGCCGGGCGAGGCTCATGTTGGGCCGGCGCCCCATCAGCCAACCTCCGCCGCCACCAGTTTGTAGAAGGTCGTCTCGTCCTCGCGCTTTGCACGTTCCAGCGCCTTGCCCTTCTTGCGCAGGCCGGTGAGGAAGGCGCGGGCTGAGTGCGGCTGCCAGCCGGTTGCCTGGCAGAGCTCGCCAAGCGACGCGCCATCAGCACGGACCAGCAGGTCTTCGACCAGACCCGCCTTCGTCTTCGGCCTGGCCGAAGGTTCCTCGGCGTTCGGTGCGGTCGGGCTAACTTCGTGCGCGGCACCGTTGGGCGCTTCAGGCTGGGGTTCGCGGGCCATGCGGCGCGGGCGATTGGGCTTGGTGTCTTTCGTATCGGTCATCGGATGGTTCTCCTTTGCGGAACAGCGCCGTGCCGTTCCCACCACCCAAGGCCCTGCCGGTCGCGTCGGTCAGGGCGGCGGCCGCTCACCCGGGCCGCGATTCAGTGACAGCACCAATGCTTGCGGTTCCAGCGAAGTCCAATGGAAAGTGCGGCCCCGGCAAAGCTGGCGGTGGACTTCCTGCCGGGCACGCGGCTTCGTGCAGGCATGGATGATGACACCTCCGACCTTATCGCGCTGCTTTGCACACAAGCCGGGATGACCATGGAAGATGCCAGTGGTTTGGCGCTCACGGTGACCGGCATGCAGAGAGAAGAACGCCTCGCCGCGTTGGCTGACCTGGATGCTGCGTCGGTGCGAATAACGGTGCTGGTTCGAGCGGCCAGGATGCTGATGTCCTAGGTCCGCTCTTGGGGACAGTTCGGAACGGCAGGTTTGTGGACTGAAATTTCAGTAAGCTGCCGTTCCTGGGAGATGCCTGGTGACACCTTCTCACTCCATCCCGGGCAATCCAGCCGACTGCAACTTTGGCCAAGGGCCAGGCTGACAAATCAAGCACAATGCATGCGGCACAAACTTGCACCTGCGGTTTATCCATGCCAGACTAGACCGCAATCGAAGGCTTTGATGGGGCAATCGGATTCTCGACTGCTCTCGCAATCATGCCTTTCGTGCGATGACGGGAGTCCGAGTGGTGTTAGCTTCAGCCATTCGCGCCTTTCATGCGATAACTCTGCTGATTGGTCTGGCGGCCGGGACGGCGATTGCCGCCGGACGTTATGAAGGTGTTGCAAGCTGCGCCGGTTCGACCTGCCATGGCAGGGCCGAGGGTAATGGCAAAATTGTGCGTCAGGATGAGCTGCGGCTTTGGCAGGAGCCATCGTCACGCTCGGGCGCGCACAGCCGCGCTTATGCCGCACTCAGCGGCGCGCGCGGACAGCGTATTGCGGCCACGCTGGGTCTGGGCGCGGCCACCGCGGCATCCGCTTGCCTGGGCTGTCACGCCACGCCTGCCGACGCGCGGGGCGATCGCTTCCAGATTACCGATGGGGTTGGCTGCGAAGCATGCCACGGAGCAGCCTCTGGCTGGATTGCCAGCCATTATGCGGTTGGCGCCAGCCATGCCTCGAACATTGCCGGGGGGATGACAGCGCTCGATAGTCCGGCCCAGCGTGCCGGGGTCTGCCTTGACTGTCACCTAGGCAGCGGCAAGCCGGGCCAGTTCGTCACCCACGCGATGATGGCGGCGGGGCATCCGCGCCTCACGTTCGAGCTCGACCTGTTCTCCTCGCTTCAGCAGCACTGGGATATCGATGCCGACTACACCTTGCGCAAGCCGCGCGCTGACAGCTTGCGGCTGTGGGCGGTGGGGCAAGCGCTTGCGGTGCAGCGCTCGCTCAGCCTGTTTGCGCGCGGGGAACTCGCAAGCAACGGCATCTTCCCCGAATTCACCTTTTACGATTGCCATTCGTGCCACCGGCCAATCGATGACAACCCCGATCGCCAACGGACTTTCGAGACCAATCCGGGGCGCCCGATTCCCTTCGCGCAGCCGCCCTACAACGACGAGAACATCATCATGCTGTCCGCCGTCGCTCAAATGCTCGCGCCGGGCGAGGCACGGCGGTTCGACGCTGCCGCCCGCGCTTTCCACGCAGCGATGGGAAAGAGCCGGGCAGAGACCGTGGCGGCAGGCGCGCGGCTCAACACGGCGGCAGGCGCACTTGGCAATGCCATGGCCAGCGGGCCGGGCGGCAGCGACCCGGCGTTCCGGGTGATCGCGGCAATTGGCAGCCAGGCCATATCGCCGCGCTTCACTGATTATACCGGCTCCACGCAGGCCGTGATGGCGGTCGATACCCTGCTCAACACGCTGGTGCGCGATGGGCGGATTACCGTCGGCGCGGCGGCCGGTATCCGAGCGCAGATCAACCGCGCCTACGGCGCTGTAAAGAGCCCGACGAACTACGATCCCGCCGCCTTTCGTTCGGCGCTCGGGCAAGCGGTGCGCAGCATAGGTGCCCTGCGGTGAGACGGTTGGCCAACATATGCCCGGCCCGGCTGCTGGCAGCGGCGGCGTTGCTGCAACTGGTGGCCTGCGGCGGTGGCGGCAGCAGCGGCTCAGGCGGTTCGGGAGGCGGCGGGGTTTCGCCGACACCCACGCCGACTCCGGCGGTCACCGCATCCCCGCTGCCCGGGCTGTTCTACAGCGCGCCGGCCGCCGAATCGCTTTCGATTGCGGACGTGCAGAAAGTCCTCGCGCAGGCAGCGGCTCAGGCCCGGCAGGCCGGCAGACCGGCCGTGGTCGCAGTTACTGACCGGGTCGGCAATGTGCTGGCGGTGCTGCGGATGACGGGCGCGCCCGGCTTGGCGAGCATCCCAAAGGCATCGGACGGATCGCAGCAGGATGTGCAGGGCGTGAGTGTTCCCGCCGAAGCTGCCGCGATCGCCAAGGCCATCACCGGTGCCTACCTATCGAGCGGCGGGAATGCCTTCTCGACCCGGACCGCGAGCATGATCGTGCAGCAGCATTTTCCGCCCGCGCCCTCGGCCACCGGGCTTGAAAGCGGGCCGCTGTTCGGCGTGCAGTTCAGCCAGCTGCCCTGTTCCGACCTATCAGCGCGGCTTGCCCCCGGCCCGGCCGCGCTGATAGGGCCTAAGCGTTCCCCGCTGGGCCTGTCGGCAGATCCGGGCGGGTTCCCGCTGTACAAGAACGGCGTCGTGGTCGGCGGCGTCGGCGTGCTGGCCGATGGAGGCTATGGCTTCGATGCCAATGTGCTTGATGTCGACACCGATGCTGATGAGCGGATCGCGCTTGCCGGCACTGTCGGCTTCGGGGCCCCGCTCGAGGTGCGCGCCAACCGGATTTCGCTCGATGGAACACTGCTGCGCTACACCGATGCCGACTATGCGGGGCTCGCGGATGTTTCGGCGGCAAGCTACGGCGCGACCGTTCCCGCGCTTGGCGCGCTCGTGACCGTGGCCGGCTATTTCACAACCGCCGTAGTGCAGGCAGGCGCCGTCTATGGCAGCGAGCCCTCCGGAATCCGCCGCGCCAGCACCGCCGAGTTCAGCAATGGCGATGCATTCCTGCTGACCGACGGCTCCGGGGCAAACCGCTTTCCCTTGCGCGCCGGGACGGATGCAGCCGAAGTCGGCACGCCGCTCAATGCCGCCGAGGCGCAGGTCATTCTCGAAGCGGCCTTCTCCGTGATGACGCAGGCGCGCGGGGCGATCCGCCAGCCGCGCGACAGCCGCGCGCAGATGACGATTGCGCTGGTCGACACCCGTGGTGCACCGCTGGGGCTGGTGCGTTCGCCCGACGCCCCGGTGTTCGGGATCGACGTTTCGCTGCAAAAGGCGCGGACAGTGGCGTTTTTCAGCAATGCCAATGCTGCGGCCCAACTGCTCGCCGATCCCAGCGCCGATGTCCGCGCCTTTGTTCCCGCGCTCCGGACGTTTTTTGCCGATTCCACCGCGCTCACCGGGCGCACCGCATTTTCCGATCGCGCCATCGGCAACCTGTCGCGCCCCTATTTCCCCGATGGCGAAGTTGCCCGGCCAAACGGACCGCTCTCGCGGCCAATCGCGAAGTGGAGCCCGTTCTCGACCGGGCTGCAGTCAGCGCTGGTGCTGACCAACCTGCAACAGCACCTCACATTCGTTACCGGCGGCAGCCTGACGGATACGCCGGCGCGATGCAGCCTCATTCCCGATGCCGCGGCCGGGCAGAACCGGTTGCAAAACGGCGTGCAGATTTTCGCCGGAGCGGTGCCGATCTACAAGGGAAACACCCTCGTCGGCGCGATCGGGGTTTCAGGCGACGGGATTGATCAGGACGACATGGTTGCGTTCCTCGGCCTCGCCAGGGCGGCAACTGCGCTGGGCACGATCGCCAATGCCCCCGCGGCGATGCGTGCCGATGCGCTCACTTTCGATCTCGGCGGCGGGCGGTCGACCCGCTTGCGCTACGTCAACTGCCCCGTCGCGCCGTTCGTGGGCAGCGATGAGCAAAACGTCTGCCAGGGCCTGTGATGGCCTCGGCTGCGCTCCTCTTGCTGTTGGCGCAACCAGTGGCCGAGGTGCCGACTGAGGCCGATCCCGAAGAGGTGGTCCCGCCCGATATCGACGCGGGGGTGATAGAAGGGCGCCGGCGGCCCGGATCCCAGACAGGTTTGCCCGACCCGACGCGGCAGGACAATCCCGGCGCGGTGCGCGCGCCGCCGCCCGAGGCTTTTCCAACCGACCAGTTTCCGGTGCCCGATCGCTGGCGGATCCTGACCGGACTGTGCCCGGCCAAGGGGGCTGACCGGTCGATCATCGATCTGTACCCCAATCTCGCCCACGTCTGCCATTCGCGGCGGGATCCGTTTCACCAGAACCTGCTCAAGGGCGACCTCCCGCTGGCTGCCGGCAAGCGACCGGGGTTTCTCAAGGGCGACGACTGGTTCTTCTCGCTCAACCTGGTGTCGGACACAGTGTTCGAGCCGCGCACGTTCCCGATCCCGGTGGGGGTGCAGGCCACCGAGAGGCCGGCGAGCCTCGACGTCTTCGGCAAGACCGCCAGCTTCGTCTTCTCGCAAACCTTCATTGCCGGCGCGGCGCTGACCAAGGGCAACACCGCGTTCAAGCCG
>CAXNKI010000110.1:0-5476 GCA_964202645.1 Alphaproteobacteria bacterium
CGAACATTCCGAACGGATCGAAGACCAGGACCTCTGCCTCGAGCTGTGCGAGGAACTTGACAAGCAAGGCACTGAATGGGCGAGCTGGGCGCGGATGCACCGCGACATCATTGTCCGCTTCGGCCGGTTTCCCCACCGCAACGAGGCACTGGGCCGTCAGACAACACCCGCAGAGCAGGACTTCCTCGCTTCGGGCGGGTTTAGTGGCTGAGCAAGGCAGCCGCTTGCTCAACTCCCGACAATCCGCCACGCTGCCCGCCATGCGCCGTCTGCTACCGTTCCTCCTCGCCGTCCTGTCGCTCTCAGCCTGCGCCCCGCAGGCCGAGCGTATCGCCAGTGCTGCCGCCCAGCGCGAAAAGCCGGTCTGGGCGTTCGATGCGAGCGACATTCCGGTCGATCCTGCCTACCGCTTCGGCCGGCTGGACAATGGCATGCGCTATGTCATCCGCCAGAACGCAACGCCTAAAGGCACTGCGCTGGTGCGCATGGAGATCGCCGCAGGGTCGCTAGACGAGAAAGAGAACGAGCGCGGATTTGCGCATTTCGTCGAGCACATGGCATTCAACGGCTCGACCAATGTGCCCGAAGGCGAGATGGTGAAGCTGCTGGAGCGCGAGGGGCTGGCCTTCGGCGCCGACACCAATGCCTCGACCAGCTTCGAACGCACCACCTACATGCTCGATCTGCCGCGCAATGATCCGGCGCTGCTGGGCACCGCGCTGATGCTGATGCGCGAGACCGCGAGCGAGCTTAACTTCACGCCAGAAGCCGTCGCGCGCGAACGCGGGGTGATCCTGGCCGAGCGGCGCGAGCGCAACACATGGCAATTGCGCAATCTTGAAGCACAGATGGCGTTCCTCAATCCTGGCGCGCGCTATGCGCAGCGCCTGCCGATCGGCAGGCTCGAGGCGCTGGAGGCAGCCACCGCCGAGGGTCTGAAGGCCTTCTGGCGGCGCACTTATGTGCCAAGCAAGACCACCATCATCGTAGTCGGCGACTTCGCGCCCGAGGTGATCGAAGCGGAAATACGCGCACGGTTTGCCAGCCGGCAGGCCACCCCTGCCCCGCCACAGCCATCCGGCGGGCCGATCGATCCCGCGCGCAGCGGCGAGACCGAGATATACCTGGACCCGGCGATGTCTGAGCGCATCATCGCGACGCGCCACGGGCCCTGGCAAGACGAGCCCGACACTATCGCCCAGCGCCGCGAAGGCGTGCTTCGCCAGATCGGCTATGCCGCGCTCAACCGGCGACTTCAGCGCCTCACAAGCCGAGAGGATCCCCCGTTTCGCAATGCTGGCCTCGGCACTGGCGAGGCCTTCCGTTCGGGGCTCAGCACCAATCTGGTGGTCGATACGGTCGATGGCAAATGGCGGCGTGGGCTGATCGCGGCGGCGCTGGAATACCGCCGCGCGCTGCGCTTCGGGTTCACGAAAGCCGAGATCGCCGAGCAGGTCGCGCGGCTGCGCACTTCGCTCGAAAACGAGGCCGCATCGGCCGCGACACGCAGCCACGGCGCGCTGCTGAATTCCGTCTTCTCATTGCTGCGGGATGATACCGTGCCGGCAACACCCCAAGGCGCACTCGAACGTTTTTCGGGCTTTGCTTCGCGGATCGTGCCGAAGGCCGTGCTCGCGGCCATGAAGCGTGAAGCAGTGCCGCTCACCAATCCGCTGCTCCGCCTGCAGGGACGGCGCGCAGTCGAAGGGGGCACAGCAGCAATCCGCGCAGCATGGGACGAGGCCATGCGGCAGCCAGTAACCCGCGAACGCAGCGCCGCTGGCGGGACTTTCGCCTATACCAGTTTTGGCCCCCAAGGGCAGGTGGTCAGCGATGCCGCCGAGCCAGTTCTGGGAATCCGCACGCTGCGCTTTGCCAACGGCACCATGCTCAATCTCAAGCGCACCGATCTCGAAAAGGATCGTATCCTCGTCCAGCTGACGATCGATGGCGGCGACATGCTGAACACCGCAGCCGCGCCGCTCACCACCGAAATGGCCGGCTGGCTGCCCGCCGGCGGTCTGGGCAAGCACAGCCAGGACGAGCTGCAATCGATCCTGGCGGGGCGCACCGTGTCGCTGGGTTTCGACAGCGGCGCTGACAGCTTTACCGCCG
This sequence comes from Alphaproteobacteria bacterium, assembly GCA_964202645.1. Lineage (GTDB taxonomy): Bacteria > Pseudomonadota > Alphaproteobacteria > Sphingomonadales > Sphingomonadaceae > Novosphingobium. Next base: position 2,116 of record CAXNKI010000110.1, read on the forward strand.
GCGCGCAAACCACGCCGCGCGATCTCGAGCTGCAATTGCAGGTGCTCGCCGCGCTGGTTACCGATCCCGGCTATCGCCCCGAAGGTCAGCTGCGCTATCTTCAGGCGACCAACAATTTCTTCCAGCAACTGCGCGCCACGCCGCAATCCGCGCTGAGCAATGCCATCGGCGGGATCCTGTCGGATAAAGATCCGCGCTTCACGCTCCAGCCGGTCGAGGCCTACCGCAAGCTCACATTCGCCCAGCTGAAGGCCGGAATTGCCGATCGGTTGGCCAAAGGCGCAATCGAGATCGCTCTGGTCGGCGATTTCGACGAAGATCAGGCCATCGCCCTGGTGGCGCGCACGTTCGGCGCGCTGCCCGGGCGCGAGAGCGCCTTCCAGCCCTATGCGCAAAACCGCGAGCGCGGCTTCACCTCTGAACGCACCCCCCGTGTGATCCGCCACACCGGCCCCGCCGACCAGGCGCTGTTGCGGCTGACCTGGAAGACCCGCGACGACAGCGATCCGTTGGAGAGCGTTGCCCTTTCACTGCTCGAACGGCTGGTGCGCATCCGCCTGACCGAAAGCCTGCGCGAACAGCTGGGCAAGACCTATACCCCCTCGGCAAACAGCAATCCTTCGCGCCATTGGCCGGGCTATGGAGTTTTCGGCGCTGCAGCCTCGGTGGGCGTGAGCGAAGTGGAGCCGGCGCGCAAGGCGATGCTGGCAGCCGTGACCCGGCTGCGCGAAAGCCCGGTGAGCGCCGACGAATTGCTGCGCGCCCGCCAGCCGATGGTCGAAACGCTCGACAATGCGCTGAAGAACAATCGCGGCTGGCTGAGCCTTGCCGCGCGCGCGCAAAGCGAGGCCGATCGCATCGCGCGCTTTGCGGCAATGAAAGACCGCTTGCTGGCGCTCACCGCCGCCGATGTTCAGGCCCTCGCCCGGCGTTATCTCGGCGAGAAGGACGCACTCGAAGTGCTGGTCCTGCCCGAAACGGCAGCGCCCACCTCAGCTCCCTGAGACCACGCTTTCGCTTGCCCCCGCGCCATGTTTGCGGCACCTTTCGCCTCGCCGGGATGTCCCGGCTTTTAAGGGAAAGGGCGGACAGCGCCCCTGGGGAGCGAAGCATCATGAAATATGTCAGTATGGCGATTGTCGGCCTAATCGTAGGTATTCTCGCCCGGTTCTTTTATCCGGGTGCGGTGCAGCTTGGCTGGATCGTCAGCATTGCCTTGGGCATCGGTGGTTCCTTCATCGCCGGCTTCATCGGTTCCCTGTTAGACAAGCAGCCCGGCACGGCGCTCAAGCCCGCAGGCTTCATCGCCTCGATCCTTGGCGCAATGCTGCTGATCTTCCTCGCGCGGAACGTGTTCCACTGGGTGTAACCAGTCGCTGCGGCGGCCATCGTCCCGTTTGGGGCGATGTGGCCGCCTCTGCATCCGCGGAAGGCCGCGTCCTGGCTTGCTCAGGGCGCGTGATTGGGCCGTGACTGGCGGCCGGTCTTCTCCGCCCATTCCTCAATCAGCCCGTCATAGAGCGGGTGATCGATCAACTCGTATTTCTCCGGGAAGTCATAGTTGGCGGACTTGACCTGGCCCTCAGTCATCAGCTCGCGCATCATCTTGAGGTGGTTCGCCGCTGCCGTCACCCAGCCGCCGGTAGCCATGTTGAAGCCCGTGCCCGGCATGCTGAAGCCCATTGTCGCCACTTTCGTGCCGAACACCTTGACGAGCTCAGGCACCGGATCGGGCCGGGGCGGGTAGAACAGCACATCGGCGCCGGCTTCCAGATAGGCATGCCCACGCTTGACCGCTTCGTCGAAATTGCCGGTGCCGCCGCCGCCCGCCTCGCTCGGGTAAAGCTCATCGCAGCGCGCGATAATGACGAAATCCTGCCCTGAATCTTTCTGCGCCCGCCGCGCCGCATCGATCCGCGCCTGCTGGTCTGCAATCGACCACAGGCCGTTAACATGCTTGGAATGCTTGGGGTTGCGCTCGTCCTCGACATGGAAGCCGGCGATGCCCTGCTGGATGTAGCGGCGCGTGAAATGGTAGGCATCGGCAACCGTTTCGCCCAGCGTATCAGCGTCAGCGATCAGCGGAATGTTCAGCACATTGGCAATCCGGCTCGCCTGATCGATCATCTCAACCTGGCTGAACACGCCGTTATCGGGCACCGCATAGTGAAACGCGCTGCAGGCATGGCCGCCGATGTAGACCGCCGGAAAGCCGACAGATTCGCAAATCCGGCCGGTGATCGCGGAATAGGTATCGCCGCAGACGAAATGCTCGCCCTTGTCGATCAGCGCGCGCAGAATAGCTCCCTTGTTCGGCATTTCTCTCTCCTGTTTGACTTTGTTGCCGCGCACAGTTGCACGCAGACCCCGGACAGGCAAGACTGGCCATAACGACATTGGCAGGGAGATGACATGCAACGACTGGCAGGAAAGGTGGCGCTGATCACCGGTGGCGCGCAGGGCATCGGGGAAGCCATTGCCCGCAAACTGGCGGAACACGGCGCGGCGGTCATCATCGGGGATATCCAGCAGGCCAAGGGTGAGGCCGTGGCGCAGGCAATCAGCGGGCGCTTCGTGGCGCTTGATGTGACCGACCCCGCATCATGGGAGGCCGTCATTGCGCAAACCGGCGGCTGCGACATTCTGATCAACAATGCTGGCGATGGCTGCGGCGGCCCGATTGAGTCGACCCCGGTGGAAGCACATCAAAAAGTTGTCGATCTCAATCTCAACGGCGTCTGGCTGGGCATCCGCGCGATTGTCCCGTCGATGGCGGCGCGAGGGGGCGGCTCGATCGTCAACATCTCCTCGATTGACGGACTTGCCGGGATCGCTGGCCTTTCCAGCTATGTCGCGACCAAGTTCGCGGTGACGGGCATGACCAAAGCGCTGGCGCTGGAACTTGGCGACAAGCACATTCGCGTCAACAGCGTCCATCCCGGCGTGGTTGATACCACGCACGAGCGCGGCATGCCGCCCGCAGCGATGGCACGAATCCAGAAGGCGGTGGAGCGCCAGCCGATCAAGCGCATGGCCCGCGCCGAGGAAGTCGCCAATGCGGTGCTGTTTTTCGCCTCGGACGAGAGCTCATACTGCACCGGATCGCAGCTCCTGGTCGATGGCGGACATTTGGCAGGGCCATGGCGCGACCCGATGTAAGATGCTTGGGGTATTTTACTTGGGCCAGCGCACTTGCGATGCGGCACCCGGCCCGCCCTCGCCGTTCGACTGCATCAGGAAGGTCGCGTTCCAGCCGCCATCGACATGCAGGTTGTGGCCGGTGACATAGCTCGCAAGGTCCGAGAGCAGAAACAGGATCGCTTTGGCGAGCTCATCCGGCGTCGCCGCGCGGCCGAGCGGA